>CANHLZ010000062.1 GCA_947461595.1 Bacteroidota bacterium
ATCATCAAACAATCCTAATTTAACTCCACGAAGTAAGTGCTTTAAATAAAGTACTCCTAAGGAGTACTTTATTTAAAGCACTTACTTCGTGGAGTTAAATTAGGATTGTTTGATGATGCAACCGCTATGACTAAGTTCCAAACTTGGTATGCTGAGCATGAAGCTAAAATTGCTAGCACCAACGACACACACAAAAAAGCACAAGCTGCTAAAAAAGTGTATGTACCTGTTGTGAAAAAAGTAGCTGAAGTAGCAGAAGCACCAGTAGAAGTAGAAGCTGCACCAGTAGCAGAAGCCACTGAAACACCCGCTGAATAATTTTAATTAACATAGCTTTAAAACCCTGGTTTCCTTTTGGAAGCTGGGGTTTTTTAATGAGCATCCAGCTCTGCGATAAAAGATTTAAATTTGTAGATGAACGATTACGTACACATTGGTAAAATGGTTGCTGCACATGGGGTAGCGGGGCAGGTGATTTTAGAACATGCTTTAGGGAAACCTATTTCATTTAAAGGAATTACTACTTTGTTTATTGAAAAAAATACCTCCAGCTTTATTCCCTATTTTATTGTCACCGCTAGCGCTAAAACAGAAACACTTACTCATTTGCAAATAGAAGGCATTACTACTAGAGAAGCAACAGCCCTATTAATAGGAAAAAAAGTTTGGTTGCCTCAAGTGGAATTTCAAAAATTAGTGAATAAAAATTCACCCTTGGCCCTCATGGGTTATACGGTACTGGAAAAAGGCAAAAGCCTTGGCGTCATTCAGGAAGTCATAGAACAACCACATCAATTATTGGTCACCATTCTTTATCAGGGCCAAGAAGCTTATATCCCTTTACATGAAGAAAGTTTAAAGGGGGTGGATCATGTTAAAAAAACAGTTTCCGTGGAACTTCCCGATGGTTTATTAGACTTATATAGTTCCGAATCTCCTACCAAATAAGCCGATTGACATAAGTTTAAAAATTAGGTTTAAAAAATAAATTGAAAAGTCTACTAATTTAGTAGAAAATACATATCTTTGTTTTATTATTATAAAAAACAAAAGAATATGAGTTTAAGATTAGGCGATATCGCACCAGATTTTAAAGCCAAAACAAGTATTGGCGACATTAGTTTTCATGACTATTTAGGAGACAGTTGGGGTATTTTGTTTTCACACCCTGCCGATTTTACCCCAGTTTGTACCACCGAATTGGGTCGAACAGCCGCCTTGCAAGAAGAATTTGCTAAGCGCAATGTAAAAGTGTTGGCCCTAAGTGTTGATGGAGTGGACAGTCATAAAAAATGGATTGATGACATTAATGAAACACAACAGGTAACTGTTGGTTTCCCGATCATTGCAGATGAAGACAAGTCCATTGCCAATGCCTATGATATGATTCATCCGAATGCTTCTGAAACCTTTACCGTTCGTTCCTTATTTATTATTGGCCCAGATAAAAAAGTAAAATTAACCATTACTTATCCAGCTTCTACAGGAAGAAATTTTGTGGAAGTGTTAAGAGTAATTGATTCTTTGCAACTTACTGCTAATTACAGTGTGGCTACACCGGCTAATTGGAAAGAAGGGGAAGATGTAATTGTAGTACCTGCTGTAAAAACTGAAGACGCTTTAGTAAAATTCCCTAAAGGGTTAAATATTGTAAAACCCTATTTACGCTATACACCACAGCCAAATAAATAGATTAAAAACAATAAACTCAGGTACTATTCCATTTATCCAACTGCTTTAAACAAGCCGTTAAATCTTTTGGCAAAGGAGCTTCTAATCGGAGATCCTTTTCTTTATAGGTAAAGACTAAGGTATGCGCATGCAATGCTTGTCTTGACATTAAAGGTCTTTCTTCCTCTTCCTCTTTACTCAATTTGAAATTCTTCTTTTTGATAGATGAGAGTAATAATTTCTCTCCATCTCCATACAATTCATCTGCTACAATGGGGTGGCCAATTTGTTTGGCGTGCAATCTAATTTGGTGGGTGCGTCCAGTATGAATTTGAAAGTTCACCCAAGCATATTGTTTGTAATATTTTATGACACTATAAGTAGTGAGTGCCACTTTCCCTTTGGCATTAATCACCATCGTTCCCTTTTTTACGGGGTGTTCCATAATCGGGTTATCAATACTGCCTTCTTGCGGAGGCCTTCCTTTTACTAAGCCTAAGTATTTTTTCTCAATCGTTCTTCCTTCAAATAGTTCACTTAATGATTGATGTGCTGCCGCATTTTTTGCAAAAAGAATTAAACCACTGGTATGTTGGTCTAGACGGTGTACGGTAAAAATTTCTCCATACTTTTCTTGCAACATAGATTTAAGAGAAACTTCTTTTCCAAAACGGTCGGGAATACTAAATAAGCCAGCGGGCTTGTTTAAGACAATGATGTCTTCGTCTTCGAATAAAATACTTAACATGCTAAAATTAATTGGAAGACTTCCTGGTGAAAGATTTATTCATAAATTTTAATAACCTAACTTCTTTCTCTGCCAAAAAACGCCATTTACCACGGTCTACATTTTTCTTGGTTAAATTGGCAAACATAACTCTGTCCAAATGTCTTACATCATAGCCTAAATGTTCAAAAATGCGACGTACAATTCTATTTCGACCACTATGAATTTCAATACCAATCACATTTTTAGAGGTATTGGATAAATAACTTACTGCATCTGCTGCAATAAATCCATCTTCTAGATCAACGCCTGCAGCTATGGACTCCATATCGGCTTTGGTCACTGGTTTGTCTAAAGTGACTTCGTATATCTTTTTGATTTCGTAGGAAGGGTGGGTTAGCTTTTGTGCTAAGTCGCCATCGTTGGTTAAAATTAAAACCCCTGTGGTGTTTCTATCCAATCTACCTACTGGAAACATTCTTTGTGTGGTGGCGTTTTTAATAATATCCAATACTGTTTTTCTTCCTTCCGGATCTGAGGCAGTACAGATATAATCTTTGGGCTTGTTTAATAAAATATAAACCGGGGTTACTTGTAATTGTAAAACTTTCCCTTTTAACCTTACAACGTCTTTGTATTGTACTTTATAACCAGGCTCTAATACAATATCTCCATTCACGGCAACATGCCCAGCTTTTACCAATTCTGCAGCCTCGCGACGTCCAGAAATACCTGCGTGTGCAATGTATTTATTCAAAGGCATTTGTTCAAAAGGAGCTTCGGTAGATGCAGTCACTTTTCCAATGGAGGCGGTTCTTTTTATATCGGCACGGTCCATAGAAGCAGGTGTCCTCTTATTGCTAGGGCTAGGCTTTGCATTAAAAGAAGGTTTTAATTCTCCGTATTTTGGTGCAGCATTTTTATGAGAGAAAGTGGGTGCAGTTTTATTGGAAGGGATCCTTCTTTTATTATTGCCCAAGGGTTCCACAGCGATGCCTCTTTCTTTGTCTTTTTTTCTTTGACGCATGGCTTCTCCGGCAGCCCTCATTTCTACTTTAGCTTTTTTCTTTTCCTGTCTGTATTCTTCTTTAACAGCACTTCCTTTTTTCTTATTAGAAAACTTATCAAAGTTGTCGGATCTTTTGTTGTTCATTAAAAGCAGTATTAAAAATTATCCTTGTTGGCTAATTGACCACAGGCAGCATCAATATCTTTTCCTCTGCTTCTTCTTATTCTAACGTTTACTCTGTTCTTTTGTAAAATTTCTACAAAACGCTCAAAGCCGTCTTCGTCGGGTTTATCAAATGGGAAAACATCTACTGGATTGTATTCAATGACATTGATTAAATCGGCAGGTACTTGTCGGTATATCTTGGTAAGCTCTTCGGCGTCTTTTTCTGAATCATTAAAGTCTTTAAATAAAATGTATTCAAAAGTGACTTCGCTACCTGTTTTTTTATAAAAATAATTCAATGCTTCAATTAAGGACTTAATATTATTGCTTTCATTAATAGGCATGAGCTCATTTCGCTTCTTATCATTGGCTGCATGTAGGGATAAGGCCAATTTAAATTTAACATTGTCATCCCCTAATTGTCTGATCTGTTTTACAATACCAGCGGTGGAAACCGTAATGCGCTTGGCACTCATACCTAAGCCATCAGGTGAAGTTATTTTTTCAATGGCTTTTAACACATTGTGGTAATTCATTAACGGCTCTCCCATTCCCATAAATACAATATTGCTTAAATGCTTATCATAAGTGGCTTCGCTTTGTTGTAAAATGTAAACTACTTGATCGTAGATTTCGTCGAATGTTAAATTTCTTTTTCTGGTCATGGTACCTGTTGCGCAAAATTTACAACTTAGGCTACAACCTATTTGAGAAGAAACACATGCTGTTTTACGAAGCGCTGTTGGAATAAGCACCCCTTCGATCATATGATCGTCAAAAGTTTTGAAACGTGTTTTTAAAGTTCCATCATCACTTAATTGTGTGGTGCTAATGGTCAATGCTGGTAATTGATAATGCTCCTCTAATTGCTGACGCAAGTCCTTACTTAAGTTGGTCATTTCGTCGAAGCTATGTGCATGTTTTTGCCATAACCATTCAACGATTTGTTTTACTCGAAAGGGCTTTTCTCCTATTTTGCCTATAAAGCGTTCAATATCAGCCACTTCGACTTGTCTAATATTCTCTCTTTTCTTCTCCATAATGCAAAGATACTTGATCGGATTTGGATACTTTTAATTCTTTTTTTTTGCCTTTTTAACACTTATTTTTTAGGCTTGCAAAATTTAGTGTTAAATGACATTATTTTTAATTGAATCGGCATCTTTTTACTTAATTTCGAATCGCACTTTTCTGTGTCAAAAATATAAAAATAGTTAACTATGAAAAAAATTGTTCTAATGGCATCAATTATGATGGGGGTTCTGTTTTCAGTTCATGCCCAATCCACCACTTTTAAAGATTATTTTGGTAAATATACTTTTGCTGAGGGAAGCCCAGTGACTGAAGTAAGTATCACTGCGGAAGATTCAGTGCTTACCATCAATTCTGCGATGGGCTCTACTTCATTAGACCGTAAAGGGGTTGATACTTTTTACTTAGCCGCTTATGATGCGCCAGTAGTTTTTAAAAGAGATGCTAACAATGTGGTAGTTTCTATTTCTATTACAGTTCAAGGTATGGAATTGGTAGGTAAAAAAGCAGCAGCGGTTATCGCTTACAGAAAGGAAGATTTTTATAGCGAATTTTGGGCAAGTAAATGTGAATAAATTTAGAATTTATAATTAACCAACTCGTTAAATAGGATGGTCGTTTGAATGCCAGTGTTGATATTTTTTAATTTGCATTCTTTCTTTCCTAACTCCTCTGTTCCAATGATTATGACATTGGGAATTCCTTTTTTCTCAGCATATTTAAATTGCTTGTCAAACTTACTCTTCTCTGGGTAAATTTCACAAGCAATTTTTTTATTCCTAAGCAAGTCCATTTGTGCATAAGCAGCTTGCGCCTCCTCCTCTCCTAAATTAAAAAATAAAACCTGTGTGGTTTGTTCAATAG
The DNA here is from genome assembly GCA_947461595.1 of Bacteroidota bacterium. Taxonomy (GTDB): domain Bacteria; phylum Bacteroidota; class Bacteroidia; order Chitinophagales; family Chitinophagaceae; genus Sediminibacterium. Next base: position 5,469 of record CANHLZ010000062.1, read on the forward strand.
AAGGGGGGAATAAGTTTTTTTCTTCCATCACATCATAGATACGATCCACGCCAAAGCTAATGCCTACGCCAGGAATATTGGGTACCCCAAACAAGCTGGTTAAATCGTTGTAACGCCCACCACCACCAATGCTTCCCATATCGGTATTCAAAGCTTTTACCTCAAAAATAAGTCCAGTATAATAATTTAGTCCTCTTGCCAAAGTAAAATCGGCCACCAATTGTTTGCTCATTCCAGAAGATGGATGATATTGAAGTACATAATTTAATTCTTCTATTCCCTTTAATACACTTGCATTGTCTCCTAATAATTTTTTAAGTTGTGCAATTTTTTCCTCATTGCTTCCTGTAATATTTAAATATTGTTGAATTATTTTTTGTTGTGCATCTGAAAATCCTTTGGTATTTAATTCCTCTTTTACTTTTTCCCAACCAATTTTATCCAACTTGTCGATTGCGATAGTTAAGTCTATTAATTTTTCTTCGCCTCCGCAAAATTGAGCCAATCCTAATAAAATTTTTCGGTTGTTCATTTTCACTTCCACAGGCAATTTTAAATTTCCAAAAGCTGTTAGATACACCGACATCAAATCTACTTCGTTCAATAAACTATCACTACCTACTACATCCGCATCGCATTGATAAAATTCTCTATACCTTCCTTTCTGAGGACGATCGGCTCGCCAAACAGGTTGTATTTGATATCTTTTGAATGGAAAGGTGAGGGAGCCATGATGCATGGCAATATACCTTGCAAAGGGGATGGTCAAATCATATCTTAATGCTCTTTCGGTAAGCTCGGTACTGCTTTTGCCTGCAAACAATTTTTCAACCCCCTCTAATGTTTGTTGTTTTTTTTGTGGCAAGTCTAATCCGTTGTTCAAAATTTTAAAAATCAATTTGTCTCCTTCCTCTCCATACTTGCCCATCAAGGTTTCTAGGTTTTCCATGGCAGGTGTTTCCAATGCTTGAAACCCATATAATTCAAAAACCGATTTTATAGTTTGAAATATATATTGACGTTTTTGCACTGTAGCTGCATTAAAATCTCTGGTGCCTTGTGGCAGAGAAGGTTTACTCATGCTTGGAAATTTATAAGTAAAGATAAATTTTTTAAATTCATCGGCTATTAATTGTTTAAATTGCCCCTTTAAATTAGCATTTTATGGAAAATGGACCAAGAGAAAAATCGGAGCGTTCGTATCGAATTTTTAGAAGCATCTATGATATTACCATGGCTTTATTAATATTAGGTTGTGGTGTGTTGATGCTGGGGGCTAAATGGTTTAAATTAGAGGCTTTATTGAATGCTGGGGCCGACTTTAGAAATATTTTTGGGGCACTGTGTTTATTGTATGGAGGCTTTCGATTATACCGAGGCATCCAACAAACTTATTAGTGTCTATTTGCTTTCAGATTTATCATTAAATTAATTGTATGCGTTTTATTATTGCCCTCGTTTTTACAACCCTTTTATTCAATTCATGTAAAGAAAACGAACCCAAAAAGGAGTTGGAATCTACTTCAGAAGGGACTATTTCAATTACGGTGGAAGAGAGTTTCAAACCTTTTATGGATCAGGAATTAAAAGTGTTTGCATCCAGTTATCCTAAAGCAAAAATTAAGGTTCAATACAAATCTGAAATTGAGTGCTTTAAAGACTTCGCAGAAGATAGTACTAGAATGATTTTTGTTACAAGGGGTTTGGATAAAAGAGAACAAGCACATTATAAAGATCAATTAGGCTTTGCGCCCACTTTTGGTGTGCTTGCCTACAATGCTATTGCAGTGGTGGTTCATCAAAATGCCAAGGATAGTATTTTTACTTTACAAGATTTACATGATCGACTCATTGGTAAAAATCCACAAAAAGTGGTTATGGATGGAAATCACTTAACAGGTATTGTTAGGTTTTTGAAAGACAGCTTGGTCAAAACGGATAAATTAGGAAAAAATGTAATGGCTGCAAATGGGAGTAAGGAAGTGATTCAGTACTTAAAAAATAATCCAAATGCCATAGGTTTTGTTGGGATGAATTGGATTGGAGACAATTATGACCCAAGCCAAGTGTCAGACAGGCTTCAATTAAAAATGGGTAAGGTGGAATGCACGCTGTGTGCCGAAAAAGGCCTTTTTGCATCGCCTTCCCAAGCTACCATTAGCTTAGGTCAGTATTCCTTATCCTTGCCTATTTATTATATTTTAAAGGAAAATGCACCCGGTTTAGGGTCCGGACTACTTAATTTTATGAGTTTAGAGCGGGGGCAGCTTATTTTTAGAAGGGCATTTTTAGTACCTGCTAAAATGGGATTTCAAAAACGGAATGGGTTAATGAACTAGGCATAGCTAAAAACTAACGGTTTAATACTAATTTCATAAAAATTAATGGGTTTCTAGCAAAAAAATTAATATTTTTAGTCCTTTCAAATAATACTATTTTATTTGAAAAAGAGAGGGTCTCAAAAAGACAACACCTCAAATGATAGAAGGTTGTAAAATTATTTTTGTATCAATATAAATAAGCAAGTGATGAGAAAATTGGTTTTAATGTTTATCGGAATTGTTTTTGTAGCTGCAGAAATGTTTGCTCAAGCACCAGTATCCCCTTTGGCAGAGGGCATAAAGCTATTGAATTACGAAAAAAATAAATCTGCATTGACTTTTTTCAAAGAGGCAATGGATAAAAATCCAGCTGATGGGGAAACTATTTTCTGGTATGGTCAAGCATTATTGGCGCAAAACTATAATGGGATTCCAACTGCAGAATTTGTTAAAAAAGCCAAAGAAATATATCAAACTAGTCTTCAAGCTAAGGGCAATGACCCTTGGTTATTAATAGGAATGTCACATATTCAATCTTTAGAAGGAGTGGATAACAATGCAGTAAAGCAAAACTTAGAAGTGGCCATTACTAGCACTTTAAATACAAAAGGAAAGTTTAAAGGGAAACCCAATCAAGATATCATTAATGCCATAGGGCAAGTGTATGCTGAACTTCCAATCAATATTGGCGACCATCGTTATGCCATTGATAAATTAAAAGAGACTTCAACTGCCTATGATGTTGTATTACCTAGTTTATATATTAATTTAGGTATCAACTATTTAAAACTAGGTGGTGAATTTGGTGGGGATGCTGTAACTGCATTTCAAAACGCAATAACTAATGATCCAAAAAATGCCTACGCATACTATAGAATTGGTAAAATTTACCAAACCCAAAGCAATAAAGAATCTTTAGAAGAAAATTATAAGAAAGCAATTGATGCCGATCCGGCAATTGCTCCAGTTTATTTTTCATTGTATACTTATTATGCCGATGTTAGTACGAACATGGCGAAGACTAATTTGGATTTGTTTTTAAACTATGCCGACAAGGATCCTATTTTTGAATATTTTAGTGCAGATTATTTATACAGATCTGGTCAGTTTGATCAGTCTTTAGCAAAAGCAAAAGCCATGGAAGCGGCGGGAAATTTAACCATATTTCCAACCCTCGCTGTATTATTAGCTAAAAACTATGACCATAATGGAGATTCTATACTTGCCAAATCTTATATAGAACCCTACATCAATAATACGCCTGCCGATAAACTTATCAATACAGATTACGAAGTAGCTGTAAAAATATTATCTCGTTTTAGTGGCAATCAACCTGCTTTGGCTGCTATATTAGAGAAAGCTATTGCCGCAGATACTAGTAAGGTTAATAAATTAAAATATTATAAATTGGGTACTGACATGTTTGAAAAAGCAACCATGTATGCAGATGCTTTAAAATGGTATAATAATTTAATTACTTTAAAGGGGTCAAAAGCGGAATTTGATTACTACAAACTGGCTAGTTTGGCTTTAAATGCCAAGGATGGCCCTATGACTATGGATGTAGCCAAACAATACATTGCTGCATTCCCTGAAAAAGCACAAGGATATAATTTTAATACCAAAGGAGCTGCTTTAATTGATACCGCCAATAATCAAGGGGTTCTATTTGAAGCAGTCAATTTCCAAAACCAATTTCTATTAAAGGATAGCGTCAAAAATAAGCAAGCTTTAATCAATAATTATTATACATTAATTGGTTATTACAATGAAACAAAAGGGTATGACAATGCCGTTGTAATGTGCGATAAAGTACTTGAAATGGTACCCAATGATCCTACTACTTTGCAGGCAAAGGCTCAATTTGTGAAAAATGCTGAAATTATGAAGAAAATGCAAGCAGCCAAAGGGGCAAAAGCTGCAGCAGCTGATACTACGGCGCCCAAGAAAAATTTACCTCAGTAAGGCATTTCTACCCAGTTAGAACTGTTCATAAATAATTTAAAAAAACTCCCTATTTATAGGGAGTTTTTTACTTTAGGTGCCATCCTTTGCGTATTTTTGCGGCACCTAAACCAAATGTATGAATTTGCTGCAGTTTTTGATTTCTGTCAACGAAACAAACAGCGCTAATAATTACTTACCAATAGCTCTTCAGTTGCTATTTGCAGGGGGCTTTGTGTCACTGATGTTGTTGGTCTCTAACTTTTTAGGACCCAAGCGAAAAACAAGCGATAAATTAGAAAATTTTGCCAGTGGAATTGAGACACATGGAGATGCCAGATCCCCTATGGCTATTAAATATTTCTTGGTGGCTATTTTGTTTGTGTTATTTGATGTGGAGGTAATTTTCTTTTATCCTTATGCAGTGAATTTTAAAAGTTTAGGCTGGGCTGGTTTTTTTGAAGTGGTTTTATTTGTTGCTTTTTTCTTGGTGGGGTTTATATACATCATCAAAAAAGGGGCATTGCAGTGGGAAGATTAATTATAAAAAATTAAAGTAGTAATATGCGTCCTGTTCGATTTAATTTAAATCCAAAAGAAGCTGAAATTTCAGA
>CANHLZ010000063.1 GCA_947461595.1 Bacteroidota bacterium
ATTGGTAATACTCCAAGAGGTAGGTTTAAATTCTTTAAACTTTTGTTTTATTTTATTAATGGTCGACATATTAATCTATTGAGCTTTATTTATAATTATTTATCGGAAGTAGTAATATTTTGACCATCAAATAAACTTTGATAGCCTTCTGTGATAATGACATCACCTGCAATTAAGCCAGAAATAATTTCAATATTATTACCATAATATTGCCCAACGGTAACCACTTTTTTACGTGCCACCAACTTTCCATTTTCTGTAATGGCTACATAAATGAATTTCCCCTTCTCGTCAATTTGTAATAAATTAATGGGGGCGCTAATGGCATTCTTTTTTTCGTAGTCTTTGATTTTAACTTGTACTAGTTGGTTGGGTCTAAAATTTTTGTCTATTGGTAATTTTGTTTCTACAAAAAAACTTCTGTTTAATGGATCAATAACATTGCCCACCACAGATAATTTAGTGTTAATTATTTTTTGAATATCAGGAAAATTCAAACTTACCTCTGTGCCTACTCTAATTTTGCCAGCATAATTTTCTGGAATTTGAGTGGTTAATTTTAAATTAGTAGTGTTGACAATTTTTATTTGACCAGGGCCCATAAATAGTTCACCCACCTTAACATTTACTTCTTCGGCAACACCAGCAACATCACTATAAACACTTGTAAATGCCAATTGATCTTTTACCATACCTAATTGTTCCCCTGCGGCTTTTAATTGATTGGCTAAGGCTTCTGCGTTGGTTTTAGCGGTAAGTAATTGTATTTCACTTCCAATATTTTGATCCCAAAGGTTTTTTTGTTTTTCATACACTGATTTTGCTAAAGCTGCTTGAGACTTTAAAGTTTCAATATTTAAACTGGCTGCCGCCGCACTTTGCTTAAGCATTGCATTGTCTAATTGTAATAACAATTGTCCTTTTTTAATTGGGTCGCCTCTTTTTATAAATAAACCTTTTACTTGACCGCCCCCTGCACGAGGAGTTATAAATGAAACACTCTCCGATTCTACTTTACCCTGAAGTTCAATATAGTGTGTAAAATCCTGTGAAGCAATTGGGGTTACTGATACTAAAATAGCCTTTACTGTTTCTGCTCCACCTGCTTTTTCAATTTCTTTTTCAAGGTTGGCAATTTTTACATTTAATTCAAGCCCTTGTTTTTTTAAAGCTGCTAAGCTTGCTTTTTGTTTTTCAATATTGTTGTTTCCACCACAGGCAACTGCGAATAGTACAAAGGAGCTTAATAATACTTTAGAGAACTTTTTCATTATTTTATTTTTAATATTTTATGGTATTTATTTTTCTATTTTATAATTTTCCTGAGGCTTTTAATAGGTCTACTTTAGCAATTAATGCAGAATATAAAGCGTTCATGAAATTATTTTGGGCACTTACTAAATCAGCTTGAGCGGCTGAAATTTCGGTATTAGAGCCAGTGCCTGCTTCAAATTTCTTTTTTGTTTGTTGAAAAACATTTTCTGCTAATTGCATATTTTTCTTTTGAAATTGAACAGTTGCCACCGAGGATATATAATTTAATTTAGCTTGTGTTATTTCATTGTCAATATTATTTTTTAATGCGTCTAATTGATTTTCAATCTGCTTTAATTCAATCTTAGTTCTTTTAACCCTAGCATCTCTAGCAAAACCATTAAATAAAGGAAGGTTTACATTTAAACTTAATAAAGAAGTGGTGAACCAATTACCACCTTCAAAAAAATCAAATTTAGATCTCATGGCATTTTTAGAATAAGCTCCAGATAAATTTACAGTGGGTAAATAGCTTAATTGATAACGTTTAACATTGTATTCATTTAATTTTCTAACGGTATTCAAATATTGAAAATCTTTTCTAATGCCATATTGAAAATCATTTTCAACCAATACGTCGGTGCTTAAACTTTGCTCATTAATTACGTCAGTTAAAGCAAGACTATCTTTTACCGGCATGCCCATTAGCATTTTTAAACCCATGAAACCAATGGCAACGCTATTATTGGCTTTTATTTTCTCGGTTTGTAAGTTGTTTAATTGAACACTTACTTTGTCTACATCCAATTTTTCTGCAAAACCATTTTTGTACATTATTTCAGCATCATGTGCCAATTTATTTAAACGTTCTATGTTGGCGTCTAAAATATTTAACTGAGTTTTACTTGCAGATAGTTGATAATATATTTTATAAATATTTGCTTTAATCACTTCTTCAGTAACAGCTGCATTTTTTCTTTGCATTTCTAAAGATGTTTCACGCGCTTGTAAGGCTACAAAAACTTGGCCATCAAATAATAATTGTTGAAAGTTTCCACCATAGTTGGCATTGAATTTAGTGCCAAATTGAACTGGAATAAAAGTTCCAGGAGTCCCACCAAAAATTTGACCTGGCAAAAGAGAGGTAGGTATTTTTAGGTAGTCTGTTCCACCTACATTGGTTCCAATGGTGGGAAATGCTGCAGCGGCTATTTCACGATTGGTTTGCACTTGTGCATCAATGGCAAGTAAGGAATTTTTTACTTGTACATTATTTTTTTGCGCATAAGCCACACATTCATCTAAACTAAATGCATGTATGGGTTTGTCATTTTGTGCCATTACATTACTAGCACAGATTAAAGTAAGTAAGCCGATGAATAAATTTTTCATTCTATATTTTATTTTCTTGTTGTGTATTATTATTTATTAAGCTTATAAGCATCCATTAATTTATGGCCTTCTAAAGTGGCCACTCCGTATACAAAATGTTCTATTATTTGTAAATTCACTTTAAGCATATCAAATTTTGAAGGATGAAAAACATGTATGTTAAACGGAATTAAACTGGTCTCTAATCTGTATTTAGAAAGAATAGTTACATCCACGTCTTTTCTATATAAACCTTCTTTAATGCCTTTTTCTAAGTTGGCGCTAATCATAGAAAAAATGTAATCGTCCTTATGGTTTTTAATTTTTTCAAAAGCCAAAGGATAATATTTTTCAATTTCAAATAAGGTCAGTGGATTCATACTACTAAACAGTTCCTGAAGCACTGTCATTAATAGGAATATTTCATGCACCGCATTGTCTGCTGTTTGCATACTTTGATCACATATTAAAGCATGCTTGGCCAAATCATTTTCTACTACCGAACTTACCAAAGCATCTTTGTCCTTGTAATATTGGTAAATGGTCTTTTTGCTAATCCCTAATTGATTGGCCAATTCGTCCATGGTGACATGTTTCACCCCTGTTTGGAACATCAATTCACGGGCTTTGTTAAGAATTCTATCTTGCATAGGAGGTTTTGAAGGCGCAAAACTACGGAAACTAAATACGTTTTCAAAGTTTCCAGGCTTATTTTTTTATTATTTATGCCGAATGGCAAATTTGTTTGAAATTTGAGCCTTAAACCACTACCAAATGCCCAGTATCAGGCACCAATTCATCAAACAAAAGATTTTATCTGCCTTAGCTCAACGCTTTTTCCAAGGGGTGGTGGTATTGGCACCCATTGGAGTGACTATCTGGGTGGTGGTAAGTTTATTTAATTGGGTAGATAATTTTTTACCCAATGTGTTGAATGCAATTTTTCCGCTAAAATTTGCAGCTGTCAATGGACAAATACCTAAAGTAACTGGATTGGGATTTGTGGTAGCGATCACTTTGGTATTATTGGTAGGCTGGTTATCCTCTTTATTTTTTGTAGAAAGATTGATGTCCATCTTTGATAAGATTTTAGAAAAAACACCAGGGGTGAAAATTATTTATTCTTCTGTAAAAGATTTTTTAGAAGCATTTGCAGGGAATAAGAAAAAATTTGATCAGCCTGTTTTGGTCAATGTAGATTCCGCCGATGTATGGAGAATCGGATTTATCACACAACAAAACACAGCCCACTTTGGGATGGATCAATTTGTAACAGTGTACGTTCCGCATTCATACGCAATTTCAGGCATCACTTATATTGTTCCTACCACAAGAATAAAAAAATTTCCTAAAGGAGTAAGTGCAGCAGAAGCCATGAAGTACGTGGTTTCCGGAGGAGTCACAACAGTTGACGACGACGAAACTAAAGCAACAGAAACAGATCAATAATATATAAACTCTTTCCTACCTAATGTCATTGCATAATTTTAATTCAGGCCCTTCTATTTTACCTCAAGAGGTTTTAGATCAAGCTGCCGCAGCCATTCATAATTTTAATAAAACCGGATTGTCTATTTTAGAAATAGGGCATCGCACCACTCATTTTGTAGAAGTGGTAACCGAAGCGCAAGAAATTATTAAAAGATTGATGGACTTGGATGATGCGTATGAAGTACTTTTTTTACAAGGCGGTGCCACCATGCAATTTATGCAAGTGCCTATGAATTTATTGGATGAAAATGGATTAGCTGCTATTTGTGATAATGGGGTATGGGGTAATAAAGCAGTAAAAGAAGCAAGTTTATTTGGTCCAGTAAAAGTAGTGGCCGATACTACTGATAAAAAACATACCTACATCAATAAGCAATTAGATGTCCCCGCCAATGCAACTTATTTGCATATTACCACCAACAATACGGTGGAGGGAACGCAATGGCATCAATATCCTCAGACGAATGCCTTATTAATTGGGGATATGAGTTCTGATATATTTTGCAGACCTACTAATTTTAAACAATTCGATTTAATTTATGCAGGCGCACAAAAAAATATGGGGGCTGCAGGGGTAACCATGGTGGTGGTGAAAAAAGAAATCCTAGGAAAAACCAACAGAAAAATTCCAGCGATTTTAAATTATCAAAAACATATTGAAGCCGGTTCTCTTTTAAATACACCGCCAGTTTTCTCTATTTATGTAAGTTTATTAACGCTAAGATGGATTGAAGCGCAAGGTGGTTTAGTTGAAATGGGCAAGCGCAATCAAGAAAAAGCAAACTTATTGTATCATACTATTGATAGCTTACCTACTTTTTATTGTCCCATTGCTAAAGAAGACAGAAGCATCATGAACGCTGTTTTCTTTTTAACAGACCCTACTTTAGAAGCGTCATTTTTAGCCTTGTGTAAAAGCGAGGGAATGATTGGTGTTAAAGGTTATAGAACAGTGGGTGGCATACGTGTAAGCATGTACAATGCACTACCCTTATCAAGCGTGCAAGCATTTTGCGACTTGATGAAATCATTCGCTGAAAAAAATTAAATCTTCATAAAAAAGAACGAACTTTGCGCCCATGGCAAAAATTAGTCCCTTTGAAGCAGTGCGTCCGCAGCCTCAATTAGCAAAACAAGTTGCTAGTAAACCATACGATGTTTTAAACAGTGCAGAAGCAAAATTAGAAGCAGTAGGTAATGCGTATTCATTTTTGCATATTACAAAAAGTGAAATTGGCTTACCCGAAACCACCGATATCCATAGCACAGAAGTATATGAATTGGCATTGAACAATTTAACTGCCTTTATGCAACGCGATGTGTTGTTTAAAGAATCTAAACCCTGCTATTATATTTATCAATTAATTATGGATGGTCGTGCACAAACTGGTTTAGTATGCGTGAGTAGTATCGACGACTATAATAATGGCATTATTAAAAAGCATGAATTTACAAGACCTGAAAAAGAATTAGATAGAATCAATCATATCAAAACAACGGGAGCACAAACAGGGAATGTATTTTTAGCGTATCGTCATCAAGATGATTTAGATGCTTTAATAGATAAGTGGAAAACCACTAAAAATCCAGTGTATGATTTTACAGCCGAAGATGGCATACAGCATACGGTTTGGGCGGTCAGTGACGAAGCTACCATTGATCAAATAACCCATTTGTTTGCTACACAAGTTCCTTGCACTTATATTGCCGATGGACATCATCGAGCCGCTTCTGCAGCAAAAGTAAAATTGAGTTTAAGTGAATCGGTTGCGAAACCTGGTGATGAGCAAAAGAAAATATCGGAATATTTTTTAACTACTTTATTTCCATCGAATCAATTACAAATTATGGATTATAACCGGGTAGTAAAAGATTTAAATGGACAAACAGCAGAAGCATTGATAGCAGCATTATCTAATCAATTTGAAATTACACCACAAGACCAAGCGTTTAAACCTAATGCACTGCATAGTTTTGGAATGTATTTAAATAAAAAATGGTATCAATTAATAGCCAAAGCAGGAACTTATACAACAGATCCGATTGGTGTATTGGATGTTACCATATTGTCGAATAATATTTTAGCTAAACATTTAGGTATTCAAGATCAAAGAACCGATAAGCGAATTGATTTTGTAGGAGGTATACGTGGATTAGCAGAACTTGAAAAAAGAGTAGACAGCGGTGAAATGGCAATCGCTTTTAGTTTGTATCCTGTAACCATCGATCAATTGTTTAATATTGCCGATGCGGGCGAAGTGATGCCTCCAAAAAGCACCTGGTTTGAACCCAAGCTAAGAGACGGGTTACTGACGCATTTAATTTATTAAGCTAATTCAAAATACTTAACCCAGTGCTAATCACTGGGTTTTTTTCTGCCTATATTTCTTTTTTTTCTGCCTCTTTCTTAGTAATTTGTTATTTAATACTTGCCCTATGGAATGTAAAAGACTCTTCGATTGTATCGAACATCAATTACAACATTTTCCTCAAGAGGATATGTTGTCTGCCAAAGAAAACGGACAATGGCGTAAATATTCCACCAAGGAAGTGGCACAAATAGCCAATGAGTTAAGTGCAGGCCTACTAAGCTTGGGATTGTCTGCAAATAATTTTTCACCCGAGGGCAGTGATAAAATTGCTATCATCAGTAGCAATCGTCCAGAATGGATTTTCGGCGATTTAGCGGCACAACAGTTAGGGCTGATATGGGTCCCGGTTTATCCCACGACCAATCCATTAGAACTCACTTTTATTTTAAATGATGCTTCTGTAAAATATATGTTTGCGAGTAGTAAGGAATTGTATGATAAAGTCATGTCTATAAAAGGTAAAGTAGATTGTTTAAAAGAGGTGTATACCTTTGATCGAATTACAGGTGCAAAACATTGGACAGAATTAAGAAACAATGATGCAAGTTTATTAGCACAGGTAGAACAAATTAAAAAATCTATACCTGTAGACCAAGTAACTACTTTTATTTATACTTCTGGTACCACAGGAACACCTAAGGGGGTCATGTTAACCCATAAAAATATTTATTTTAATTTAATGATGGGAAAAAAATCATTTCCATTTAATGATGCACCCGACCAAAAAGTATTAAGCTTCTTGCCATTGAATCATATTTTTGAAAAACTAGCTACTTATATTTATATGTATAGTGGCATGAGTATTTATTATGCTGAAAGCTTGGATACCATTGGCGATAACTTAAAAGAAATTTCACCAGATGGTTTTTCAACAGTGCCAAGATTATTGGAAAAAATGTTTGAAAAAATAATGATGAAGGGTGAAGAATTATCAGGTGTAAAAAGAAAATTATTTTTCTGGGCAGTGGCTTTGGGTGAAAAATATGATAATTTAATTCCAGGATCTTGGTGGTATCGTACGCAATTAAAGTTGGCGAATAAATTAATATTTGTAAAATGGCGTGAAGCGGTAGGGAATAATGTAAAATTTATTGTAACAGGGGGAGCGGCTTGTCAGGTTAAATTATTGCGCATATTTAATGCAGCACAAATACCTGTATATGAAGGCTATGGCCCAACGGAGAATAGTCCCATCATCAGTGTGAATCAACGCAATATCGGAGGTTCTAAATATGGAACAGTAGGCCCGGTAATTGAAGGTGTTGACTATAAACTAGAAGCTGATGGCGAAATTTGTGTGGCTGGTCCTAGTGTGATGTTGGGTTATTACAAGCGCCCCGACTTAACGGCCGAAACCATTATTAAAGGGTGGCTGCATACTGGTGATATTGGCGAATTGGTAGATGGAAAATATTTAAAGATAACCGATCGTAAAAAAGAATTATTTAAAACCAGTGGTGGCAAATATGTGGCACCACAGCCTATTGAAAATAAAATGAAAGAAAGTGCTTTCATTGAACAAATCATGTTGATTGGAGATAATAGACGATTTGTAAGTGCTTTAATTGTTCCTTCTTTTGCCAAGTTAAAAGAATGGACAAAGCAGCATGGCATTGAATATGTGAGCAATGAGGAGATCATTAAAAACACGATGGTACTTACCATGTTACAAGACACAGTGGATGAGTATAATAAATTATTTAATCAAGTAGAGCAAGTTAAAAAGTTTGCATTAATACCTCGCGAGTGGAATATTGATAATGGCGAAATGACGCCGAAGCTAAGTATTAAAAGAAAAGTAGTGTTGGGTAATTTTGAGAAAGAGATCGAAGCGATGTATGTATAAATAAAATGACTATGTTACAAAAAAGAGTATGTTTTTTATGGTTAGTCATTTTATACAGTGCAATTTTTACCAATGTGATTGCTCAAGAAAATCCATTTTATAATCGAAAAGGAAAATTAATTATTATTGGTGGAGGCACCATTCCCGATTCCTTATTTACTTTTTTTGCTAATTATTGCGGCGGAAAAGATCAACCCATTGTATATATCCCTACTGCCACTGAGGATGAGGAGTACATTCAAAATGGGGAGCATTTATTAAAATTTAGTTCCAGAGGATTTACGAATCTTTCCACCATTCATACGCGAGATAAAAAAATAGCTGACGACCCTAAAAATATTCAGTTAATGCGTCATGCAAAGGGATTGTATTTTGGTGGCGGCGATCAGGATTTAATTGCAGCAGCTTATGGGGGCACTAAATTATACGATGAGTTTATTGCCTTATTAGATAGAGGAGGGGTGATCATGGGCACCTCTGCAGGTGCCACTATTATGGGTTCTTTATTAATTGGTGGGGATGCTCGAAAAGATTTAACGCAGCGCTATCATTTTAAACCAGCCTTTTCATTCATGACCAATACTGCATTAGATCAACATGTATTGGTACGCAATAGACAATTTGATTTAATACCCGTCATAGAACAGTATCCAACCACATTAGGGGTGGGTTTGGATGAATCAACAGCCATGATTGTAGAAGCGGGTCAATTTAAAGTTTGGGGATTATCCTATGCCATGATCTATGATCCAGCAGATTGGGCAGCACAAAAAAAACAATGGGGCAAAGTTGTAAAACCCTTTAAGATGATGTCTTCGGGACAAATATTTAATTTAGCTACTAGAAAAATTAAACCATAGTTATAGTAATAAAAAATAAGTAAGCATCTATTTTTTTATTTTACTATAAATTTTTCACGTATTATGGTTTGCACTTCTTTTCCCTGAATTTTACTTTCCAGCCAAGAAATAATATCTAGGTACATAAAGGCCCTGCTTTCTAATTTATTAGCAGCAAGGGGCTGGAGGGTGGCTAATAAATTAGCAAATGATTTTTTAATGGTGGCCTTACTAGCTAATAAGCTATTGGCTTCTCCGCCACTTTGAATGGATTTTCTTAAAAAATTAAATAAGACTTCTTCTACGGTACTTAAATTTTTCATTTTATACATGTAACGGTAAACCGATTTAGACAAATAGTTTACTATTTCCATATTGCCCATTTCATAATGCGCAATTAAATGCAATAAACGAGCATAACATTGTAAATCGTCCCTTAGGTTTAGTTTCCAATTAATGATACGATTTAAGTAATCGATGGCTTTGGCAGGTTTTCCAGCACCAAAATACAAACAAGCCATTTTATAGTAAAATACAAGCACTCGGTGGCTATCTAGGTAAAGTTCAATTTCTTTTAACTGGGCTTCCATCGTGGGTATCATGGCCAATCCTTCGCTAAAGCTACCCTCTAAAAAATGTTTATTAATCTTGGCAATGTATAAGTAAATAAAGCTTTGAATTAAATTATTTTTATTATTTAATACAATCGGTGTGTTGCTATAATTTTCTAATAGGGCAATCGTATCATTAAATTTTTGAAAATTTCTTAAATCAAAATGAGCACTTATTAAATTGTGCAATCCTTTAATGTATTGGGCTGTCTCATTTATTTTCATGTTTTCTTCCTTCTCAAACAAGTCCACCCATTTTTGAGAATACCTATAATGCAATAAAAAATCTTGGGTAATAAATCCATACCAACAATGACATTGGTAACGGTATAAGCGCTCATAAAAACCTTCGGATAATTTTACTTGCTCTAATATTGGATTTTGCATTAAGGCATCTAAGGCAAGCCTATCCTCATTGTTACGCGCATGGCCATGCTGAATGTACCAGCCATATAATTGTAAAGAAAGATTGGAAACTTTCGCAATATGTTCCAATCTAATATTGGCATCATCAA
>CANHLZ010000064.1 GCA_947461595.1 Bacteroidota bacterium
AAATTTTTTCTTGCTTTAATGGGCAATACCGGAGTAATAGATCTAATAGTGGCTACTTCATTAAAAGCGTTTAGTTCATTGATGATGGTAGCCTCTATTTTATTTTGTGTTTTTACTTCTATAAAAGAAATTTCCCCTTGATGAAATATAATTTCATCAAAAGCTATAGTAGATTTTAAGTATTTAATAATGGGTTCTGCCTTTGTACAATAAATTAATGTTTCATAATAATCACCCGCCATAGTTACTTTGTTGCCATCTATAGAAATTACCTCAATCATTCCTCCTCCAGTTGAGATAGCTATCAACTGTCTTTTTTCTTTATCATTAGATAAAGTAATTTGATAGGTGTTCGGATGTTTTTCGGCAAGTGGTGTAATTTCAATCGAATAATTTATTCCAGCAATGCCTAAATGTTTTTCTGATTCTGGCAATCTTTCATCAAAAGCTTCCCATCCTAAAAATCCGCCAAACAAACCCATATCAGATCCTTGGCTTTTATGTGTAGTAGCCAATGATCCACTGGGATCAAATTCAATTAAAATAGTTTTAATTTTTTCTTCCATTAAATCACGACAAATGCGTGCAATTCTTAGGGAAGCCGCACAATGGGAGCTGGAAGGACCTCTCATTACTGGTCCAATGACATCATTGAAAATACTTGGATAATTACTCATTAGATTAGCTTTTTGCGCTACTTAAAGTTAATTATTTATTTTTAATGGCACTCCAAAACATGGTAACGGAAGTATATAAGATTACCACCAAAACAATCCATCTAAGGGCATCTAATGGGAGTGTTTTAACAATAAAAGCAGCGATGAGCACTGCAATGATACTGGGGATGGCCATTCCTAACGCAGCTTTTTTATTATAAGCTCCAGACTTGATAAATTTAAAAGACGCTGGGGGCATCAAAAAAGCACAGGAACCCATCATAATGGGGAATGCTACCTGTGGAGACATCCCTAGTAAAAAAACCAATGCCATACAGGGTGCATACAATCCAACGCCAGCCGTCATCATAGCACCAAGTATAAAATTAATTATACCTGCCACCACCAATTTCCAGCCATGAAGTCCAATCGCAACGCCTTCGCCATGTATCCAATGCATTTTATTAGCAAACATAAAACTAGCTGTCACCAATAAAGCGATGCTAATCGTAAATCTTATTTTATTTTCGGAGAGTTTTGAAACAATACCAGCACCTAAAATAGCACCCGCTGTTGCCGTTGCAAACATGACTAAAAGCGTAATAGGTTCTACTTGAATTACTTGTATAAATATGATGGCTTGAATTAATACCGGCAAGGTATTCGCCACATTCATGGTGCCTGGAATTAACTTATCACTGGTTTGTTTTGTAAATTTTAATAAAGCTGTTTGTGGTGCAAATGCACCAATGCCTAATACATCAAAAAAATTAACTACAAAACCAATCAAGCCTGTTTTTACCCAGCTTACTTTTTCTAAATTATTTTTATTTTTTAGAATATCAATTGCAAAAATATAAATAAACCAAATTGCAAGTATTACTAAAACGATCCAGGTAATGGCTACCATCTTATTTTAAAAATAAATTATTTTTTCTACAAAGGTCTTACCCAAATATTTCTATAGCTAAGCGGTTCACTTTTATCACCATGTGCTTGTAATTTAATCGGGCTTGCTCCGTGTTTTACATACACTGGTTGACCTATATAAGGGGTATCTCCTTTTAACGCGAAATCATTTTGTACTAAAACGCCATTGTGAAACGCAGTAATTCTAGCAGCTGATTTTAAAGTGCCATCTTCGTTAAATAAAGGCGCTGTCCAAATAATATCATAGGTTTGCCACTCTCCTGCAGGTAATGCTGCATTGACTAAAGGAGGGTTTTGTTTATAGATACTTCCAACTTGTCCATTGACATAAGTAGTGTTGGTATAATTATCCAATACTTGTATTTCATATCCACCTGCATTACCAATTCCTTTTGGCAAGGAAGCTAAAAAAATACCACTATTGCCTCTTGCTTGTCCAGAACCGGTAATATCACTTGGTATATTGTATTCAATATGCAATTGAAAGTTCGTAAACTTTCTTTTGGTTTGAATATCGCCATTGGTTTTACTTACACGCATAGCGCCATCTACCAGGTCCCATTTTTTATCATTCGAAGGATTTCTTTCTAATTCCCATTCATCCATATTGCTTCCATTGAATAAAACAATCGCATCTGAAGGTGCACTTGTAATTCCCTTTGCAGGCGTTACTTTATTAGGTACTGGAGTATAATACTCTGTATCTTCTGGTTTTGCTTTTACTTGAGCATTTAAAGCAAGGGTAGTGGCAATAGCAAAAGCTAATAATAGTTGTTTTTTCATAATTTTATTAATTGCTTATGAAGTTAATTAATTTTTTTTAATAAATTGTGTAGTTCTATAAAAATCTTATTGATAAAAAATCACCTATGAAAAAAACATTTCTTGCTTTTGGCTTTAGTATTTGCGCTCTATTTGTTTTGGCACAAGCCAATAACAATGGCTTTTCTGTACAAACCACCACCCAAAATGGGATAATAGAAGGTAATTATGATACGAAATCAGGTATCCAAACTTATTTCGGAATTCCTTTTGCTAAAGCACCTGTAGGAGACTTGCGTTGGAAAGATCCTCAACCTATTGCATCATGGAAAGGGGTGAAAGAAACAAAACACTTTGGACCAAGACCTATGCAGGTGTTGATTTGGAATGACATGAATTCAAGATCCAATGGGGTAAGTGAGGATTGTCTTTACCTAAATGTGTGGACACCAGCCAGTCGCAATACTAAAAATTTACCCGTACTTGTCTATTTTTATGGAGGTGGTAATGTAGCAGGGGACGGCTCTGAACCAAGATATGATGGAGAGACTATGGCTAAAAAAGGAATTGTTGTTATTACATGCAACTATCGTTTAAATATTTTTGGAAATTTTGCGCACCCAGAATTAAGTGCTGAATCTCCTCATAAATCTTCAGGCAATTATGGATATTATGATCAATTGGCTGCATTACAATGGGTTAAAAATAATATTGCAGCATTTGGTGGCGATCCAAATCATGTAACGATTGCTGGCGAATCTGCTGGTTCTGTAGCAGTAAGTTATCAAATGAGCTCCCCATTAGCCAAAGGATTAGTACATGCTGCTATTGGCGAAAGTGGTGCTGGAATAGCGCCTACTATGGCGCCTGTTCCATTACAAGAAGCAGAAAAAATAGGTAAAAATTTGGCTGATAAAGCAGGCGTTACTTCTTTAAAAGCATTAAAGGCATTAACTAGCCGTGAAGTATATGAAATTTATGCAGAATCAAAGGGCGAAGGTCGTTTCCCTGTAGTTTTAGATGGCTATTTTTTACCTAAGTATTTGAATGATATTTATACTGCCAAGGAACAAGCTCAAATTCCATTATTAGTTGGTTGGAATTCGGCCGAAGGGTCTGCTAATGCAATCATGGCTGGTCAGCCTTACACCGTTGAAAATTATATCAATAAAGTAAAGGAAGCGTATCCTAATAATGCAAATGAAATTTTAGCAGTTTATTCGGCGCACTCTGAAAAAGAAGTTGAACTTTCTGCAACCGCTATGGCTGGAGATAAGTTTATTGGTTTTTCTACTTGGAAGTGGTTTGATTTACATCGTAAAAATAGCAGTCAACCTGTGTATCGATATTTGTATAGCAAGCTACGTCCTGCATTGGTAGGTGCATCCGCTCCTGCACATGCTGTTGGTGCACCCCATGCTGCTGATATAGAATATTGTATGGGTAACTTACGTTTAATTAAAGAATTTGCATGGACTGCAGACGACTACCAAGTGTCTGAGACTATGAGTAACTATTTTGCTAATTTTATTAAAACCTACAATCCCAATGGTAATAATTTGCCAGAATGGAAAGTGGTAACCGCTAATGATCCTACGCCACCTGTAATGATAATTGATGTTAAATCAAGAACAGAAAAAGCGGTGAATGATGCGCGTTATGAATTATTAGACAAATTGTATAAAAATAAATAGTTGAAAAACTAATTTATTTTTTTACATACCCCACTTCTTTTTTTAATGCATTCATGGCGTTTAATAAATAAACAAGTGGTGCGTTCCAATTAATTGCAATTTCATTGCTTGCATAAGAACAGTCTACATCCGAGTAGGCTGTTTCTGTTTCAGTGAATTCGTACACACAACCATCTTGTCTTCCTGGATTAGGTCCACCTGCTAATAAGCCTGGAACGGGCTCTATCACTCCATCTGCAATAGATGGCCGATGGTGTGGGTGCATAGGCGATTTACTTCCCACGCCAGTTATAAAACTATAGCCAGTAGCATTTCTACCTAATATATAATCCACATTAGTTAATGCTGCGTCTAAATATTTTTTATTTTTTGAAATTAAATAAGCATTGATTAAAAGTATTCCCTGATTGGCCGCTACCGAATTACTTCCCCAAATAAAATCCTTTGCATTCTGCCCCATAATGGTTTTGAAAGCATTGCCATTCATTTTTTCTACAAAATCGTCCGCCATGGCCAATACATTTTTATTCATGATTTGGACATTTAAAAAAGACGAAATATTTTTTTGCTTTCTAAGTAAAGTATAATAGCCTAGCATTGCCACTTGATTCCAGCTGGGTACTTGCATTATTACTTTTTTTTGATTTTCTTCAATAATTTTTTGATATTCAATTTTAGGATTGGAACAATACAATTCGACTGCAGCCCAAAACCATTCGTCTTCAAAATGACTATCGCCATAGCCTCCTGTGGTGATGGCTGGAGTATACATTTTATTATTAGCCTCTTGATTGTAAGCCATATTTTTATTGACTAATGCCCATTGCCATGCTTTTAGTGAAGCGGCCAAACAACTATCTGCCAATCCAGGAAAAGCTTGTTTGAATTTTTTTAAAATTCGACCTGCTTGTGCTGTTACCGCTACAAAGTCTAAAGCAGCTGCCGTACTTTTTTGCACAACATATCTTGGCGCAGTCGTAATGCCAGGTAGAATCATGCCATCAAAACTGGCATTGGTACATTTTGAATAGACTCCACCATCATTTGGATCTTGCATGGTTAACATCCATCTTAAATTATAAATACTTTCTTCAATAATGGCCGGGGCCCCTCTTGTAATAGGTATGTTAGGGTTTACTAATGAACTAGCTTCAGGAAAATCTTCATAAGCAGATAGTAATGTACCCATGGTAATACCCGAGTTAACGATGTATTTATTATAATCACCCGCATCATACCAACCACCAGGGCTAGCAAGGACAAATCCCGCAGGCCTTTCTTTGGAAGCTGCTGATGGATGAACGTATACTTGATTATCGGTATGCCCAGTACCTCTTGCCCATTTTCCCGCAAATTTTTCCTCCAGCGGCATGGAAGCTCTTTGAAAATAAAATGCTTTAAGTGAAGCATTTAATGTGTTTTTTAGTAGGTCGTCGTTAATGGTAAATACATAAGAATGCCCTAATTTATTGATAAGTAGTACATATTCCCCTTTTTTTTGAAAAGCTGAAAAATCAGCCAACTGCGTAAGGGTAGAAGAATAAGCTGATGTATCTATTGCTCCTAATGGCCCAGTGAAAAAAGTATCTCTTAGATTGGTAGAGGTAATGTAAAAATATTTTTCGGTGCTGCCTCCTGTAAGGATTGCTTTTTTAGGGGCATTCGTATAGAATCCAACTTGATTCAATTTAATATTTTCTGTAAGTTTTTGAGCACCCACTCTTTTGTTTGAAAATAGAGTAAGTAGGCAACTGAGCAATAAAATATATATTTTCATTCTTCTAACTTTTAATAAATTACTACCTTAAAATAGTTTAATCAACAATCGCTTGATATACAAACTGTCTCATTTTCATGTGATAGAAAATATCATGAGGGTTGGATTGAGTAAAAAATATTGAAATTAATTTTTCTTTAGGGTCAATAAAAAAGTGCGTGTTGAATGCGCCAGACCAATAAAATAAACCATTGGAACCCAATTGGTTGGTTTTAGCAACATCTTCGATAATAGCAAATCCATAACCAAAGCCTTCGCCTTGTCTGTCTGCGTTGGTTTTAACATACATATCACCCACATGATTTTTTGTCATGATATCGATTGTTTTACGACTTAAAAATTGTTTCCCATTCCAACTACCATTGTTCATAAGCATTTGACAAAATTTTAAATAATCTTCGGCCGTAGAAAACAACCCATTCATTCCGCTCCATACTTTGTTGTCTTTTGATTGAGGTTGTCTCGGTACTAAACTAAGTGTACCGTTGGTTTCTACATTATATACTTTAACTACACGTGCAATTTGTTCTTCTGTTAAATTGTATCCAGTATTGTTCATCCCTAATGGTTTAAAAATCCTTTCTTTTAAAAACTCATCGGTTGTTTTACCTGAAAACTTTTCTATCAAAGTAGAAAGTAAATCGGGCGCAGCGCTATAATACCATTGCTTTCCAGGCTGTCCTATCATGGGCAATGTAGTAAAGCTTAGGGTTCTTTCTTTGATGTTATTCCAAGGTTTTCCATAAACTTCTTTTATCCATTCGCCATCAAATTTATTTCCACTAATACCATGTGTTAAACCCGCAGAGTGACTTAATAATTGCGCTATGGTTATTTCACTTTTTAATGCTTCTGTTTCTCCATGTATGCCATCTTCAATATTTTTAATTACACGCAAATTTTTAAATTCAGGAATATATTTAGAAACGGGGTCGGTTAATAAAAAATGTCCTTCTTCAAATAACATCATAAAGGCTACTGTAATAATGGGTTTGGTCATGGATTGTATATAAAATAGATCATCCGTTTTCATGGCTATTTTATTGGCAATATCTTTATAACCAAAAACTTTATTTTGAACCACCACGCCATTTCTCATAATAAGTGAAACAGCACCAGAAATTTTGTGTTGTTCTATCTCGCTTTGTATAAAATGGTCATAAGGTTTTAATCTATCAACTGCAATACCTGCAATAACTTTTGCAGTAGGTTGTGCGTAAATGGAAGAAAGGGAGATAAGGAGCAATCCTAAGGAAAGTAAAATTTTGTTTAGCTTCATGACTTTTATTTTATGCATTATTTGTTTATAAAATGATACTTTAAATGTACTGATTTTATAAATATATTTCAGTAAGATTTTATCTTATTTCCTATAACAGAAGAGGCCCCCGGTTTATTGGGAGCCTCTTGAAATTAAATACAAATAATTTTTAAAATAGAGATGCTGCAAATCTTCTATCAACTATAAATAAAATTATATATAATATTATTTTGCTCTTCTTCTAGCTTCTTCCGCTTCTTTGTATATTCTGATCCAGGTAAGCGATATGTCAATTACGGCTAATAAAGGGCCCAATACGATTACCATAATTACTTCTAGCCCAGGAGTATATCCAATAACACCATCTAATGAAATGGATTTAGATCTTTTATTTAATTTATAAATACAATAGATAGCAGATACTATCCAAACAGCGATAACTATATTTTGAGTCATATTTTATTTCTTATGCTACAAAGATAATACAAATTCAACTTTTTACTTTATAAATCATTAATTGTCAAGCTTTATTTACACCCCTCATTTATATAGCTTACCCCTATTAGGAGCATTATTTGTTGTAAATTGGTAGTCTCAATTTATATGGTATGAATAAATTTTCCTCTTTTTTGGTCCTCTTATTACTTGTTGTAAGCTTTCCAAAAGCTGTGATAGCACAAACAATATCGACTTCTTCTTCTAAATATAATTATCATGACGCTTTTGCACCTTTTTTTTATACGCAAAATGGAACCGAATATAGGGCTGCTTCTGGTGAGCCTGGACCGAAATATTGGCAAAACAAAGCGGATTATCAATTAGCTGTTAAGCTGAATGAAACCACCAACGAAATAAGCGGCACAGAAATTTTATCTTATACTAACAATAGCCCACAGCATTTGAATTTTATTTGGATGCAGTTGGATCAAAATTTATTTAAAGAGGATTCCAGAGGTAACGCGATAGTACCATTAAATGGAAGTAGGAATGCAGGTCATGGTCAGCAATTTGATGCGGGCTATAAAATAAAATCGGTAAGCCTTTTAACTGGATCCAAAAATGAAATGACTAAGGATGTTAAGTATTTGATTGAAGATACGCGTATGCAAATATTTTTACCAAAAGCCATTGCAGCCAATGGTGGAAATATAAAAATTAAAATAACTTATTCATTTATTTCACCGGACTATGGATCTGATAGAATGGGTGTTCTAGCCACCAAAAATGGAAAAATATTTACGGTAGCACAATGGTATCCTAGAATGTGCGTATTTGATGACGTGCTAGGGTGGAATACAAATCCCTATACTGGACCTGGTGAATTTTATTTAGAGTATGGAAACTTTGATTTATCTATCACTGCTGCTGCCAATATTTTTGTGGTAGGTTCTGGTGAATTAATGAATCCTAAAGAAGTGTATACCACAGAACAACTAAAGCGTTGGAATTTAGCAACAGCATCGGATAAAACTATTTTGATTAGAACGGCTGAAGAAGTAGAAAAAGAAAATTCAAATGCTGTATCAAATAAAGAACGCACCTGGCATTTTAAAATTAATAATGCACGCGACGTTGCTTGGGCAGCTTCTTCTTCTTTTATTATTGATGCTGCAAAAATAAATTTACCAGATGGAAAAAAATCAATAGCTATTTCCGCTTATCCTGTTGAAAGCAATGGGGATACGGCTTGGGGACGTTCTACCGAATATGTAAAAAAATCAGTTGAATACAATTCTGCTAAATGGTATACCTATCCTTATCCTGCAGCAACCTGTGTTGCAGGCAATGTGGGAGGAATGGAATATCCAGGTATTGTATTTTGTGGAGCGCGTGCTAAAACAGCTGGACTTATGAGCGTCAATGATCATGAATTTGGACACACTTGGTTTCCTATGATTGTAGGATCCAACGAAAGATTATATGGATGGATGGATGAAGGATTTAATACATTTATAAATACGCTATCCCAAGCTGATTTTAATAATGGAGAATATAAATCTAATGTACCTGTTGATAAAAATGATATTGCCAATAGATATACAGCTATTGAACTTGAACCCATTTTAAGTTATGTTGACAATTATAAAGAAATAAATAACGGCACTTTGTCCTATCGTAAACCAGGTGAAGGACTTACTTTATTACGTGAACAAATTTTAGGTAAAGAGCGTTTTGACCTTGCGTTTACTACCTATATTGAAAGATGGGCCTTTAAACATCCTACCCCCGATGATTTTTTTAGAACTATTGAAAATGTAGCTGGTGAAAGTTTACAATGGTTTTGGAGAGGTTGGTTTGTTAATAATTGGAGATTAGATGTAGCAGTAAGTGAAGTGAATTACATAGATAGTAATGATGTATCTAAAGGGGCATTAATTACATTAGACAATTTAGAACAAATGGTTATGCCCGTGGTTTTAGAAATTAAATTAAGCAGCGGAAAAAAGGAACGTATAAAATTACCTGTAGAAATTTGGGAACGAAATATTTCCTGGACTTTTAAATACAATTGCAAGGAAGCGATTGAATCAGTAACTTATGATCCAGATAAATTATTGCCAGATTTTAATGTCTCCAACAATATTTGGTCTAAATAAAAATAAAATTTTAAAGTATGAAAACAAGTACACATGGAATCATTTTTTTAAATGTGGCATTGCTGTTAAGTGTCACTCTTTTTGCCCAACAAGATTCATCCAGTGTTTTAAAAGGAATGACTTGGAGAAATATTGGACCCAATCGTGGGGGGCGTTCTTTGGGCATTTCCGGTAGCCCGAGCCGTAAGAATGAATATTATTTTGGCGCAGTAGGTGGTGGTCTTTGGAAAACAACCGATGGAGGTTTAAATTGGAAACCTGTTACAGACGGCCAATTGACAAGTTCTTCAGTAGGCGCAGTGGCGGTCTCTCCTACCAATCCTGATATTATTTATATTGGAACAGGAGAAACAGAATTTAGAGGAAATATTATGCAGGGGGATGGGGTATATAAATCAATAGATGGTGGAAAAACTTGGAAAAATATAGGATTAA
>CANHLZ010000065.1 GCA_947461595.1 Bacteroidota bacterium
AGTATCGTTAAAAAATATCCTATTTGACCAGGCAGTAATTGCTCGCCAATAAACTTCGTTGTATTCATTTACCTAATTGAAATTATTAATTGCTTATTGTTACCGGTTGCTCTTGCATTGAATTGGGGTTGTCCTTGTATTTGGAAGGACATTTCATAACAATAGCTGAACATTCAAAATGATCTCCTTGTACTTTACCTTTTAATACCAATCTTTCAGACTTTTCCATATCTGTTGGCATGGTATTATGATACACTACTGCTATTTTACCCCCTACGCTATCCTGCACATTAAATTGCAATAAATTAGGGTCTTTAACAGGATCATATTGAACAGGAACCGACTTGTCCATTTTGACAATTAAGTTCACAAACTTGCCTTCTTTTTGTTTGGCCGAACCAATGGTTTCATAGCTACTTAAATCGCCAGTATAGCTAATTAAAACTACTATCGCCGCAGCAATTAATACCAATAAAATAAGATGTGTTTTCTTCATGGTACAAAGTTAAACAAATGGACTTAAATTGCACCAAATATTACTCAACTCGAAACTCAATTTTTATGCGTGTTTTTGACTATATTATTGTTTGCAAAAGTCCCGATTTTAAAAACGTCGATCGCATTAGCCAATTCATGCTATTGATATCAGTAGTAGCCTTTTCCTATTCCATTTATTTGGGCTTATTTCCCAAGCCAGCATTGATTTTTGCTATCATGACTTCCTTTGTTAGCTGGTGGATTTTTTGCCTATTTCAACGTAAAAAAGGAGTTATCCCTTATTACCGTTTAGGCTTACTTTTGGCTTCCTGGGGTTGGTTTTTACAGCCCAACGGCTTACTTATTTCGGGCATCTTTTTAATAGGTGCCTTATTTGAAAGACAAGTAAAATTCCCTTATGAATTGGCTTTTGACCCCACAGGTATTGTAATCAATACCTTTCCTAAAAAGTATTACCCTTGGGCTAGTATTCAAAATGCCCTTATAAAAGACGATCTGATTACGATAGATTTCAAGAACAATAAACTCATTCAAAAAGAAATTAATGAGCCTGTAACCAATACCATTACTCAAGAATTCAATGCATTTTGTAAACAACAAATAGCCAATTCCGCTTTAATTAACTCCTAATAGATACCTTTGCCTCATGTCATTACTTAGTTCCCCTTTTATTTTATATTCAGATGGCAAAGGCCAAATATTTGAAGACACTAGTTTGTATGTAACTGGCCGTGCTGGCTGGGACGCCTTTCCAATTCCCAATGAAGACTGGATTGAATTACCCAATGGTGGAAGCTTGTATGAATTACCTGAAAGAAGAGGCATTGGCATTGATGTAGAAACAGGTGAAATGCGCATTTGTGAAAAAGGTTGGGCGGTAGCAGCATTTATTCCACCCGCACATACTGGTTTATACATTGCGGCTTATGAAACCTTACCCAATGCACCCACCCTTCCTTTGTTTTGTTACACAGCAGTAGGTTGGCAGGATGGAAAAAATTATGTGCCTGCTGTAAGAATTGAAAAAGACATCAGACAAGATTGCGAAGGGTATGATCAAAAAATAATAGAAGCTGGTACCAATCAATTATTAGCCACCTATAGTAAAAATAGATTGGTAAAACATTTAATGGAAAATTGTTGCATGACCTATCATTGTCCAGCTGCAAGAAATTTTGCCATGGGCAGATGGGAATGCCCTATTCCCATTTCACCAGCCTGTAATGCCAATTGTATTGGTTGTATTTCTTTTCAACCAATAGAAGAAGAAATTATTTCTAATCAAGAAAGATTGGTTTTTAAACCTACCGCTGCAGAAGTAGTGGAATATACCGTACCCCATTTAATGACGGCCCCCTTTCCCATTGTAAGTTTTGGACAAGGTTGCGAAGGAGAGCCTTTGTTAATGTGGGAGACCATGAAAGAAGCGATTATAGAAATTCGAAAACATACCAACAAAGGCAGTATCAATATTAATAGCAATGGATCTAATCCGGCGGCTGTGAAAATTTTAGCAGAAGCAGGACTAGATAGTTTAAGAGTAAGTACCAATTCGGTGCGTGAAAATATTTACAACGCCTACTACCGACCTAATAATTATACATTTGCCGACATTAAAGAAAGTGTTCGCGTGATGTCTGCTGCAGGCAAATGGACCAGTATTAATTATTTTGTATTTCCAGGTATGACAGATAGTGTAGAGGAATATGAAGCATTAAGAACTTTTATCAGAGACACCGATTTAAAGATGATTCAATGGCGCAATTTTAATATTGATCCAGATTGGTATTTAGGTAAAATTGGCGTCACCGAAATGGGAGAAGTGATGGGCATCAAACAAATGATGGAATTAATTCAGGAAGAATTTCCTAATTTAAAATTTGGTTATTTCAACCCTCCTATAGAAAGAATCAAAGGAGATTTTACCCAAAACTTCGCACACCATTGAGAAGACAAAATCAAATAGGCGCGGCACTAGCCATTACCTCCAGTATTATTTGGTCTGGTAATTTCATCGTATCACGCTATGCCATTCATTTAGCAGGCCCAACAAGCTTGGCATTTTTCAGATGGAGCATTGCCACCATTTGTATACTCCCATTTGCTTATAAAAATTTTAAAAATGAAATGCACATTTTTAAACAAAATAAAGCTTACTTTTTTTGGATGGGCCTAGTGGGTTTTGCCATCTACAATTCTTTAATTTATACAGCTGGGCATTATTCTACTGCAATTAATATGGCACTTTTCGGATCTACTGTGCACCCTATTGTTGCCGCTTTATTAGCCGCCTACTTTGTCAATGAAAAATTACATTGGAAAAATATTACCGGTATTATTCTTGGTTTAATTGGTACGCTTTATTTATTAACCAAAGGGAATTTAGCAAACATCCTTCATTTTGAAATTGGCCACGGTGATGTATGGATGATCCTTGCAGGAATATGTTTTGGATCTTACAATGTTTTTGTGCGCAAAAAACCACAAGGCATTTCTAACAATAGTTTCTTGTTAGTTTTATTTGCTATCGGAGCGATGATATTACTTCCTGTTGCCCTGTTTGAAATGAATTATATTCAACCCGTAGTGTACAATACTCAATTATTATGGATTGTATTGTACATAGGTATCGGGAATTCTACCATTTCTTATTTAATATGGAATAATGCCATTCAAAAAATTGGCGCAGGAAAAGCAGCCTTATTTGGAACTTTAATTCCTTTTCTTAGTTCCATGGAAGCAGTTTTATTTTTAGGAGAAAGTTTTTCCAATGCACAAATAATTAGTGGGCTCATTATTATTACCGGCATTGTTATCAATACCTGGCCTAGCCCCATCAAACCCATTGTGCACCAATCCTAAATGTTGTAAATGAATTCCACTACGCTTATTTTATGTTGTATTGCATTTTTAGCTGGATTTGTGGATGCGATTGTTGGAGGTGGTGGTCTTATTCAAACACCAGCTGGTATTATTTTATTTCCCAATGAACCCATTTCCCGCGTTATTGGCTCTTTAAAAATTCCTTCCTTTACGGGTACTTTTTTTGCTGCTAGACAATATTTAAAAAAAGTAAAAATTCCCAAAGCAAGATTATTACTTTTTACAAGTATTGCTTTCATTGCAGCATTTACGGGTTCTTATTGCATGACTTTAGTAAGCAATGCTTTTATGAAACCGCTTATTTTTATGGTATTGGTGCTCATGGCTATTTATACATACACTAATAAAACTTTAGGACTTGAAATACAAAATGCTAGTTTTCAATTAAAATGGTATCAAGGGGCCAGTATTTGTTTAGTGATTGGCTTTTACGATGGCTTTATTGGCCCTGGCGCTGGTAGCTTATTGGTATTGGCCTTCATTAGTATTCTTGGGTTTGATTTTTTACAAGCCAATGCGCATGCAAAAGTGGTGAATCTGGCCACCAACTTAGGATCAATCCTTTTATTTGTATTAAAAGGTTCCATTATGTGGAGCATTGCTTTACCCATGGCCGCTTGTAATGCCTTAGGTGGTTTTATGGGTTCTAAAATGGCCATTGCTAAAGGCAATAAATTTATAAGAATCTTTTTTTTAATCGTCATCATAGCCACCCTTTGTAGATTGGGATATGATGTATTTTTACATTAATTTTATACAATGCAATTAAGCTTCGAACAAGAAAAAAATATTAAAGCCGGTGTTTACACCCTTTTAATATGTCTTGCCTTGTCCTTATTGTTTGTAGTGATGCATTGGCAACAAGCTGCTCCAACAATTATTCCGCCAGCAGCCGCTTACATGGAAGTAAATTTAGGCAACAGTAGCACTGGCCAAGGAGACATTGCTCCAAAAAGTAAAGAGGCTCCCGCACCTGAAGTTGGCTCCAGTAAAAAAGTGGAAGCCACCGCCATTAACAAATCTGTTAAAATTAATGCGCATTCTAACGACCCCAATGACGAAGAAATTAGATCGGCTAAAGCAAAAACCAATATTAAAAACTTACCCCTACCTCCAGCAGCCAAACCAAAAGCTTTAATGGGAAAATATGCTGGTGGTAATGGCAAAGGTGGAAACAATCAAGATAGTTATAACAACGTCAAAGACCAAGGGATTGCTGGTGGTAAAGGAGATCAAGGGGTGGCTAATGGAAGTATTGATGGGAAAAATTATACAGGTGCAGGAGGCCCATTTGTAACCAAAGGAGATAGGCATGTTACCAAAGCCTATTCTTTTAATGGAGATGTGGAAGCCGCCACCATTTACGCAGAGATAGAAGTAAGCCCTGCTGGCCAAGGTCGATTTATCCAAATTGCAAAAGGTTCTTCCTCTAATGATAAAAAATATAAAAAAGCCATCATTGAATACTTAACTAAAATAAACTTCAACGGAGCAGATCATAGCTCTACGGTCACTGTTAAGTTTAAATTCGAAGTTCAATAATACAATATGTCTTATCAAGCTTCCATCGACTATCTATATAGTCGTTTACCTCTTTTTAGTAGAATCGGCGCTGCAGCGATTAAAAATGATTTGCACAATACACTGGAGATTTGTAATTTTTTAGATAATCCTCAAGATAAAATTAAAACCATTCATGTAGCTGGAACCAATGGAAAAGGATCTACCAGTCATATGTTAGCTGCTATTTTTCAAGCAGCAGGTTATAAAACGGGTTTATATACTTCTCCTCATTTATATGATTTTAAAGAACGCATTAAAATAAATGGAGAAATGTGTTCCGAGGCTTTTGTAGTTTCTTTTACGGATAAAATTAAGCCACTCATTGAACAAATTGAACCTTCATTTTTTGAAATTACCGTAGGTATGGCTTTTGATTATTTTGCACAAGAAAAATGCGACATCGCCATTATAGAAACTGGCTTAGGAGGTAGATTAGACAGCACCAATGTGATTCATCCCATCTTGAGCATTATTACCAATATAGGCTGGGACCATATGAATTTATTGGGTAATACTTTAGAACTAATTGCTTCTGAAAAAGCAGGAATTATAAAAGAAGGGGTACCCGTTATTATTAGCGAGCGCATTCCTGAAACCACTAAAGTATTTGAGCAAAAAGCCAGCCTATTAAACGCACCCATATATTTTAGTGAAGATTTTTTAACCTTTACGCAATTTGAAAACAATTGGCATACAGCCAGCTTCTACTTCACACAACCTTTATTTCACTTATTAAAGTCTCCCATTTTTAATAAAGATTTTACCATCCATTGTGACCTACCCGGAAAATATCAATCAAAAAATTTAAAAGGGGTTTTAGTGGCCGCACAAATTTTAGCCACGATGGGTTGGAAAATAAGTTCATCAATAATTACTACTGCATTAACTCAAATAAAAAAAACAACTGGATTAATGGGTCGTTGGGAATGTCTCCAATCCTCCCCTCATATTGTTTTAGATGTTGCTCATAACGAACATGGTATAAAAGCCTTATTGGAACAATTAGAAACACTCCCCTACGAACAATTGCATATAGTAACAGGCATGGTGAAGGATAAAGATGTGGATGCAGTACTAAAACTACTTCCTAAAAATGCAACCTACTATTATACACAATCTCATCTGCCCAGAGCCCTTGCTGCCAAAGACTTAGCCATGAAAGGGGAAGCATTAGGATTAAATGGGGATTGTTATGCCAATGTCAATCAAGCCATTGTAAACGCCAAACAAAACAGCCAAACCAAAGATTTGATTTTGGTCATTGGTAGCATTTATTTAGTAGCAGAAGTAAATAGAAAACTTTTTAATTAACTACCAACCCTTTTGATTTAATAAATTTTTGATATGTGCAATATGATGTTTGCCATGCCAAGAATAAATGGAAAGCATATCCCATAAGCTCACTTCGGCATTGCGTACTGGATGGAATAGGGTTCTTTGCCATTGCTCATCGGTCATCGATTCTAATAAATTAGCCCAACGTTCATGCAATGCATGTAAAATAGTCGTTGAATAATTAACAGGGGTCAACAAAGCATCCGCTGTATTTACCCAAGCTTTTTCATCATAGGTTTTTATGGGTGGTACGTCTTCTGTTAAAGCCAATTTAAAACGAATAAAGGCATTCATATGACTATCCGCCATATGGTGAATGAGTTGGTGCACAGTCCATCCACCTTCTCTATAAGGGGTGTCCAATTGTGATTTATCTAAATGCTGAACGGTCAATTCTAAATTCCTAGGAGCTACTCTTATTTCATTGATCCAACTTTTTTTAGTGGCTTCTGAAAAAGGCATGGCTTCAAATTTGCCAATGGGATAACGTGGATCTTGTGTCATACTATTCAGTTTTATATTTTATTAATTATTTTTTAAAATTACTCCTCTCTCCAAGCCTTCCCTGTTTTATGAATAAACACATCTTCTAAATTGGCTTTTTTTACTTCTTTCACTTTTTCAAACCCAGAAGCGACCAACTCGTCAATTAATTCATTCGGCGTATTAATGACTACAATTTCACCACTATCAATAATGGCTACTCTGTCACATAATACTTCTGCTTCATCCATATAATGTGTAGTAATAATGACAGTGGTTCCATTAGCTCTAATTTCTTTAATCAAATCCCATAAATTTCTTCGCGCTTGAGGGTCTAATCCGGTAGTAGGCTCGTCTAAGAAAATAATTTTAGGTTGATTGATTAAAGTGGTAGCAATAGAAAAACGCTGTTTCTGCCCCCCACTCAATTCTTTGTATTTAGCTTTTGCCTTATCTTCTAAATTCACTTTTTTAAGTAAAGTCATGGGATCAACATTGGTTTGATACAAACCAATGAACAACTGCATTAATTCAGTTAAATTTAAATTAGGATAAAATCCTGCGGTTTGCAGTTGCACCCCTATAATTTTTTTAATGGCTTCCGGTGACTCCCCAATATTTAAGCCATTCACCCATACTTCTCCACTGGTTTTTTCTCTTAGTGTTTCTATAATTTCTAATGTGGTAGATTTTCCTGCACCGTTGGGACCTAGTAATCCAAAAATTTCCCCTTCAAATACTTCAAAGCTAATACCCTTCACTGCTTTAAAATCTCCATAGGATTTCACCAAATTCTTCACTGATATAATGGGCAATACAGACATTTCAACTTAATTAAAAACAAATTTAACTGCTTTTGGGCGCTATGCAAAATGAAAACTTGCCCAAGACCCTTATCTTTGTTAAAAGTATCCAAATAATGAAAATAGGCATATTAGGTGGTGGTCAATTAGGAAGAATGTTATTGCAAGCGGCAACTAATTTTGATGTGACCACTTATGTACTAGAAAACGATGCGCAATGCCCAGCAGCACATTTATGCCATCATTTTACTTTGGGCAATATTCAGGATTATGATGCCGTCTATAATTTTGGTAAAAACTTAGACGCCCTTACCATTGAAATTGAAGCCGTGAATGTAGATGCTTTAGAACAATTGGAAAAAGAAGGCGTAAAAGTATATCCTACTCCATCGGCCATTCGAACGATTAAAAACAAAGTACTTCAAAAACAATTTTATAAAGAAAACGAAATACCTACTGCGCCCTTTTTTATTACACAAAAGGCTTCTGAATTGTTGGCACATATTGATTTCTTACCAGCAGTGCACAAAATGGGCGAAGGCGGCTATGATGGCAAAGGCGTACAAATAATTAATACAGAAAAAGAAATTGAATTGGCTTTTAATGTACCCTCAGTTTTAGAAAAAAAAGTAAAAATAGCCACCGAAATTGCTTTGATTGTTGGGATGAATGCTAAAGGAGAAACGATTATTTATCCGCCGGCAGAAATGGTTTTTGATACGGTGTATAATTTATTAGATTATCAGCTTAGCCCAGCCAAATTGCAGGAGAAACAATTGTGGAAATCACAAGCCATTGCCCGTAAAGTGGTCAAAGGATTAAATAGTCCTGGTTTATTTGCCATAGAATTATTTATTGATGCCCAGGGTGAAATTTGGGTAAATGAAACTGCCCCTCGTGTACACAATAGCGGACATCATACCATTGAAGCCAATTACAGCAGTCAATATGATATGTTGCTACGAATTTTATTAGATTACCCCATGGGCAATACCGACGCCATTTTACCGTCGGCCATTGTAAATATTATTGGAGCCGAAGGTTTCACTGGCCCTGTGTATTATGAAGGCTTAGAAGAAGTGCTTAAAATGGACAATGTATTTGTACATATTTATGGGAAAAAACAAACCAAACCAGGAAGAAAAATGGGGCATGTAACCATTATTAGTAAAGACTACCAAGACCTAACCCATAAGGCCAATAAAATTAAGCATACGCTAAAAGCCATCTCCCAATAAATACTATTTTAGACCTTGGGCTGAAGTACTACTTTTTTTACTTGCAAATTTTTAAAAAAGCCCACCCCTATTATACTTTTTAATTGCAATCCTGGTGAACTTTTATTGGGCCCGAAATTCTTAATCTTATCGTCATAAATTAAATCAAGGCTATAGTTAACGGAAAAGTTTTTATTAATTTTAAAAATGAACATATTGGTCATGTACAAATTAATATTCTCTGGCTTTTCATAATAGTTTGAGAAAAAATCAGCACGGCCTTTATACGTGATATTGGTAGCAATCACATTATTATAATTAATAGTTACAAACAAACCTGTTTCTTTATAAATTTTATCCCCTTTCGGTACCCCATAGCTTCCTAAGTTAGAAAGTTTCGTATTTAATAATAAGGTAGTTCTTGAAGTAAGGGGTGAAAAGAAAAGTGAAAATTTTGTATTGGGCTTATAATCCAACCCGGCAGATATAATCATATAAGCAGGTGAAAAAAAGGAAGATGTAAAAGTAGAATTTGTCCCACTAAAACTGTAGCCATCAAAAATTTGAGAACGAAAATTAAATAATGCTGATAAATACCACATACCAGTAGTATCCATACGATAACCATACTTACTTAACAAATCTACCCGATCATCATTTTTTCGCCCTCCTAAACTAGTGGATTGAACAAAGCCAAGGTTCGCATCAAAATTATTGTCCCAACTTTGCCTAGGTTTTTGGTAATAAGCAAAATAGTTAAAGTAACTATTAATAGACATGTTAAAATTATCTCCCCCGGCTGCCCAGTTGCTTAAAGAACTTTGGGAAAGATTAAAATTGTACATCCCCCCTTGTTTCCAATTATAATAAGCCGTATCTGCTGCTTTAACAATGTTTCGAGATGTTTCATTTCTTAACTTGGTCACCCCTATATTTTGAGCCCATGACCAATTTACTACGCATAACAACAATAAAAGTGTAAGCCCTTTTAACATGTCCCTTATTTTAATCAAATATAAGAAGGGATCACTAAATCATTGATTATTAATTATATATAAAATGTTAAGATC
>CANHLZ010000066.1 GCA_947461595.1 Bacteroidota bacterium
TTGAAGAACACCTTCTACCAACCAGACATCTCCGTAGGTCGAACATATGACCGCTTTATTTCTATCTTCTAAAAAATCAATACCACTTAATCTCATTTGATTTTTCCAAGGGCTTTGATAAGGCAGTTCCATTCTATCCACTTTAAATGCTCCCTTTTGTTCTCCCTTGGTAATATTCGTAGTTAATGTTTGTGCATATTGCGGAGCGCCCCCTTTTGTAAAGGCTAAAAGATTTTCAGGCTTAGGAGAAGCTTTTGAAATTAATTCAAAATTTTTCACTTTCGTGTTAGCTATTAATATTTTTACATTCACCGATTTATTAGCTGGAATATTTAAAACAAAAAATCCATTTTCTTTTTTGAGTTGGGCTTCCTCACTTATAATTGCAACAGCCGTTTCGAGGTTTGCAATTCTCATTTTTAAAGGCGTGCTCGCAGCGCTCATATTTAAAGTGCGTGTAAAAACAGGCATATCGGTGGCGCCTTCTAATCCTAATTTTTCTAACACATTGGAGTTGCCCACCGTATAAGAAATAATAACTTGATCTTTATAATGATACAAGCCTTTGTATTGTGTCCAGGTTTTATCAAGCGGACCAAATCTTCTTTTATCTACTGCCTGAAAACGATTGTCAGCAAAGGATCCATTGATTGGGTTGGCCCAACTGGGTTCTACTGGTGTTGAAAAATTTAACTGCCCAATGGTTCTCGGAGAAATATTATGTTGTCCATTAAAAAGGATACCTTCCCAGTCGATAAAACCTTTTCCGGTCCAAGCACCTGCGATACGCATTAGATCATGATCAAAAATCATCCATGCTTTACCAGCGGCCACACCACCAGCGCCTTCATCTACTCTAACAGCTATTCCTTTATAAGCAAAATTGGC
This sequence comes from Bacteroidota bacterium, assembly GCA_947461595.1. Lineage (GTDB taxonomy): Bacteria > Bacteroidota > Bacteroidia > Chitinophagales > Chitinophagaceae > Sediminibacterium. Next base: position 889 of record CANHLZ010000066.1, read on the forward strand.
GTTTACTAAATTTTCATCTGCTAAGGGTGCTTTACCCCCTGATATTTCTCTAGGTTTTGCATTGCTATCAACCAATTCATAAGTGTTGATTAAAAAATTCCCATAATCCATTTCCAACCAAGCTTCTTTATGAATAGATGCAGGTCCTTTAGATTTTCCTTTTGGAAGACTCGCTAGATAGTTAGAATCAATAGTAAAATAGGCGGCCTTATTTTGTTTTAGTACATATTCTTCTCGGATGTATTGAATGACATTGTATTTTTCAACGGGTGTTAAAGTGGTTTGCGCAGGCATGGCACCATAGCCTCTTGTTAAAGTTTGATAAATGGAGTAAGGATCTTTCCCTACTTTAAATGCATCTTTCCAATATTTAAATGCGGTGGGAATAGAACCTTCTTTTTCTGGACTTCCATGGCAATTAATACAATTACTGGTATATGTTTTTTTCCCATCCATATAAGCTTCTTCCTGATTTCTTTGGATGGTATTTAAAATACCCTTGTGGTCGATATCTTTTTCATAAGCAGGTAAGGCTGCCTCATCCATGGTGAAACTAACTTTGGGAGGGTTATAGGTATTGGGGCTTTTGCATGCTGCCAAAAGCATCATGGCTATTATTAAATACGAAAAGCTGCTTTTAGCTAGCGTTGCCATAGTAGGATCATTTTAAAATGAATAGTTACTGGAAAAGTATTCTTATAACTAAATATACTATTTAAAACTAAAAATTCGTTCAAAAGAGAGCCCCTAATTTGCTATTTAGGGTGCTTGAAAGCAAGGAGCCTGCTATGTTTTAAATATCAATGAGAGAAATTAAGTATATTTAAGTTAGGTTTTACCAAAGCCCAATTATACTATTTTGAATACTTGTAGAACAAATTTATTTTGGTTGATTTTTTTATCAATGAGCTCCAATCTGGTGTTGGGTCAAACTACACCTGTAGTAAAACAACCCAATATTGTTTTCATTATTTCTGATGACCATGCTTTTCAGGCCATTGGCGCTTATGGAGGTAAGTTAATGCCCACCCCCAATATAGACCGTATAGCAAAAGAAGGCGCCATATTTCAGAACTCTTTTGTTACTAATTCCATCTGCGGTCCAAGTAGGGCTACATTATTGACGGGCAAGTACAGTCATCAAAATGGTTATGCAGTCAATGAAAATAAATTTGATGTAAATCAATTTCTTTTTTCTCGCTTATTGCAAAAAAATAATTATCAAACGGCTTGGGTGGGGAAATGGCATTTAGGTAATTTGCCACAGGGTTTTGATTATTTTAATATTATAAAAGGGCAGGGTAATTATTACAATCCAGATTTTATCAATACCAACAATGATACAGTTAAGCAAAACGGATATGTAACTAATATTATAACCGAAAAATCTTTAGACTGGTTAAATAACAGAGACCCTAATAAACCTTTTTGTTTGGTCATTGGCGAAAAGGCTACGCATAGAGAATGGATCCCAGACTTACCAGACTTAGGAGCTTTTGACGCTGTCGATTTCCCGCTACCTACTAATTTTTTTGATAGCTATGAGGGGCGACCTGCAGCTGCACATCAGGACATGACCATAGAAAAAACGATGCGCACTATTGAAGATGTAAAAGTGCATATGGATTATGTTTCAGACGACTATAAAAGACTTAATGAAGAACAACGTGCAGTATTAAAAAAATATTATGACGGAATCACTAAAGAATTTGATGAAAAGAAATTAACAGGACAAGAATTATCCAAATGGAAATTTCAACGTTATATGAAAGATTATCTAGCGGTAGCAAAATCCATGGATAGGAATATTGGAAAAATTCTTGAATACTTGGATCAAAATAATTTAGTTGACAATACGGTACTAGTGTATGTATCCGATCAGGGCTTTTATTTAGGGGAGCATGGTTGGTTTGATAAAAGATTTATGTATGAAGAATCATTAAAGACACCCTTCTTAATTAGGTATCCAGCCATGATTAAGCCAGGCACCAATATTACCAGATTTGCTTCTAATATAGACTGGGCGCCTACTATCTTAGACTTAGCGCATGTAAAAATACCTAACGAAGTGCAAGGGGTATCGCTTGTCCCATTATTAAAAAATAATTTAATCAAGCAATGGAAAGATGAGCTTTATTATCATTATTATGAATATCCCGAGCCTCATCATGTGAGTCCTCATTTTGGTATACGCACAGCACAGTATAAATTAATCCGGTTTTACAATGCAGAAAAAAATTGGGAATTTTATGATTTAAAAAAGGATCCCACTGAAATGAAAAACGTGATTGGTAATAAACAATATCAAATGACCATTGTTCATTTAAAAAACAGGCTCAATAAATTAATAGAAAAATATCAGGATCAGGAAGCCAAAGAAATTTTACAAAAGGAAAGTAATTAATTAGAATAATTTTATAAAAAAAGTATATGCGTATTATCAAACTAAAGTTTATTTTTTTATTCTTTATTGTGCATATTGGCCATTCAGGATTTGCCCAAAAAAAAGAGCCAGTGCCCAATGTAATACTGATTTTAATGGACGATATGGGTTTTGGAGATTTATCTTGTTATGGTGCCTTGGATATTAAGACACCCAATCTTGACCAATTAGCGTTTGAAGGGATACGATTTACCAATTACCTTACACCACAAGCTGTATGCAGTGCTTCAAGAGCTGCCTTACTTACTGGATGTTATGCGAATAGAGTGGGAATAGCAGGGGCTTTGTTTCCTAAAAGTGAAGTGGGCTTGGCACATTCCGAAGTAACCATTGCAGAGATGTTGAAACAAAATAATTACTCAACTGCAATTTTTGGTAAATGGCATTTAGGCGATGAAAAAGAATTTCTACCCTTGCAACAAGGTTTTGATGAGTATTTAGGTATTCCCTATTCAAATGATATGTGGCCAATGGAATATGATGGCACACCTGCTAAAAAAGAAAGTTGGAGTTGGAGTTTTCCTGTTTTACCTATTATAAAAGACAATGAAAAAATAAGAGAGATAACAACTTTAGAGGAACAGTCTACTTTAACTGGATTGTATACAGATGCTGCCATCTCATTTATCAATAAAAATAAAAACAAACCCTTTTTCTTATATCTAGCACACAATATGCCACATGTACCTATTAATGCATCATCCAAATTTAGAGGGTCTAGCAAACAAGGATTATTCGGAGATGTAATACAAGAAGTGGATAGTGAAATAGGGCGCATTATGAAAACCTTAAAGTCAAGTGGGCTAGATAAAAATACTATTGTAATTTTCACAAGTGATAATGGGCCTTGGTTGAATTTTGGAAACCATGCTGGTAATGCAGGTGGTTTTAGAGAAGGCAAGGGCACCAGCTTTGAAGGGGGCCATCGAGTGCCATTTATAGTAAGATGGAATGGAAATATTAAAGGGGGACAAATTTGTAATCAGCTAGTTTCTGCAATTGATATATTACCAACGCTATCTGAAATTTGTAAAGTAAAATTACCTGATCATAAAATTGATGGAGTTAGTTTGATGCCGATACTTAAAGGCGATATGAATGCAACCCCTCGAAAAAATTTCCTTTACTATTATCGAAAAAATTCTTTGGAAGCAGTCAGAAGGGATAATTGGAAATTGGTGTTTGAGCATCCATCAAGATCTTACTTAAATCAAGTACCTGGCAAAGATGGTTTTCCAACTAAAACACCTGAAAATATTATCATGCCTTATGCATTATATGATTTAAGAAGAGATCCATCAGAAGCCTATGATGTGAAAGATCAAAATCCTTTAATTGTAAGCGAATTGAATAAGTTAGCCGAAGATGCCAGAAAAGATTTAGGAGATGATATACAAAATAGGATAGGAGAAAATGTAAGACCTGTTGGAAAATTGACAAAAAAAATTAATTAAATTGAAGTTTACATTGAAAAGTAATAATAGACCTACTAAAATATTTTTAAGTGTAGGGGTTTTAATTTTTTGTTTTATTGGCAATAAGGCAATAGCACAAGCTAAACCCATTAGCAAGGATACCGTCCCCTCTTGTTGTATGAAGATTCCTTCCAGATTTTCTAGCACCCATGACAGTTCTATATTTCATATCAATGAAGTAAGTTCTACCCAAGGTATGGTATTAATACCTGCAGGCACTTTTAACATGGGAGGAGATAATGACCAGGCTGATAGAGATGAATATCCTAAACACAAAGTAACTGTGCATTCTTTTTATATGGATGTAACAGAAGTGACCAATGCACAGTTTAAAAAATTTATAGATTCAACAGGGTATGTCACTACAGCAGAAAGAAAACCAGATTGGGAAGAATTAAAAAAATCGGTACCTCCTGGTACACCAAAACCTTCGGAAGAATTATTGGTAGCAGCTTCCTTAGTGTTTAAACCATCTAAAGGCCCTGTTAATTTAAATAATTATAGTCAATGGTGGGAATGGGAGGCGGGAGCAGATTGGCAACATCCAGATGGTCCAAATTCAAATATTATTGGGAAGGATAATTTTCCCGTGGTGCAAGTAAGTTGGGATGATGCCAATGCCTATAGTAAATGGGCTGGAAAAAGATTGCCAACAGAAGCCGAATGGGAGTTTGCATCAAGAGCTGGGCTACTAGATCATGTTTATTCATGGGGAAATGAACCTATTAATGAAGGCAAGCCAAAAGCAAATACTTGGGAGGGAAAGTTTCCCTACCTGAATGAAAAAAAGGATGGCTATGATCTGGCTGCACCCGTTAAAACTTATTTACCTAATGCGTATGGATTATATGACATGGCTGGAAATGTTTGGGAGTGGTGCAGTGATTGGTATAACTATGACTATTATACTACTGTAAAGGATATTGAAACTAAGGATCCAATAGGACCCAATGATAGTTATGATCCAGATGAGCCTTTTACAAAAAAAAGAGTTTTACGCGGGGGCAGTTTTTTATGCAATGAGGCCTATTGCTCTGGGTATCGGGTTTCAAGAAGAATGAAAAGTAGTCCTGATACAAGTTTGGAACATACTGGATTTAGATGTGTGCAGGATATTTCTAAAACAAAGTAGTTTAATTACTCAATTTTAAACTACTTGATAAAGTTTTTATAATATTTTTATATTTTTCATTTGCCGCAATATTATTGTTTTCTTGAGGGTCTTCATTTTCATCATATAATTCTTTAGCGAGCAAAGCGCCTCTCACTCCTTCTTTCCACTCATACCATTCAACATATCTGAATTGCTGAGTTCTAATGGCATAGCCCATTTTATCATTAATGCCGATTTCCTTTTTTATAAAATGCCCCATTAAAAATTGGCTATAAGCGGCCTGCTTCCAGGCTTGTTCAGGATGGCTTGTTAATGGGTAAAAACTTTTTCCTTGTAAATAGCTAGGAATTGGCAAGCCTGCCATATCGCATAAACTTGGATAGATATCTACTAATTCAACCAAAGCGTTTGATTGTTTATTTTTCCCAATTATATTTTTTCCACTTACAATTAAGGGAACCCTTGTATCAATTTCATAATTAGTTTGTTTGGCCCAACTATTGTGTTCTCCTAATTTCCAGCCGTTATCGCCCCACAATACAATAATGGTATTATCACTTAATTGTAAAGAATCTAAGGTAGCAAGCAGTCGTCCTATTTGTTCATCAACGTAAGAAATACTAGCGTAATAACCATGTATCAATTGTTGTTGTCTTTTTTTGGACAATGGGCTTTTGGCTGGTTTGGGTAAATCATGTTGGTCATCATAATTGCGCAATTCGATGTCACCACTCATTGCAAAATCGGGCGCAGCTTTAGGCGTAAACGGATTACTAGCTATAGGCATTTCGCTTTCATTGTACAAATCCCAATATTTTTTTGGCGCAGTAAATGGTAAATGTGGTTTGTAATAACCTACTGATAAAAAAAATGGTCTGCCTTGTTGCTTAAGTATTTTTAATTTGTCAATGGCCATAGTAGTTTGTGCACCATCGTAATAAGAGTCATCGGTGCCGCTTCCTATTTCTGTGGAATTGGCTTTAATGTACCAAATCCCATATTGATCTCTTCGGTCTTGATTGGCAGCTATTAAATTTTCTTTTTTCTTTGCAATTAAACTTAAGTTGGGTTCATCGGTATAGACCGCATCGGGATCAAAGGGAAATCCATTCACATGCATTTGTTCGGTCCAAGAAGCTGAGTCTGGGTAGATATTATGAAATACTTTTCCAATGCCAACAGTGGTATATCCATTTTTTTTAAAATATTCAGGAAGGGTTGTAGCATTGGGTAATTTTGTTCGAAAATCGGTATACAAATCCCATACTTGTAAGGTATCAGGCCTGAGACCCGTTAAGAGACTTGCTCTGGAAGGGTTACAAACTGCTTGTTGGCAATAAGCTTTGTTAAAAACAATACCTCGTTTTGCCAATCGGTCCATATTGGGTGTTTTTATAACGGTATTGCCATAACAACCTAGTATAGGACGTAAATCATCAATAGGAATGAAAAGTATATTAGGCCTTGTTTTTTGTTGTGTAAAAGCTGTCACAGATATTAATACAAAAACAAAAGCTAATATTTTTTTCATACGGTATATCCTTTTATTTCTTACAAACCTTCATTAAAAAATATATAGAGTCCGTCTTTTCCTGCAACGATAATATCTTTTCGGCCAGTATTTAGTAAGTCTGCTATCGAGAAATAAATACCCGTGCCTTTTCCTTTTCCAAATGGCCCCGCGCTAATCACATTTTTTGTAAATGATTCGCCATTCCATTTAAAATAACAAAGTTCCATGGGATCATTGCTGCCCGGGTCTTTCCCATTGTGGGCGCGGTAACGCTTGCCAGTAACTAATTCCATTTTACCATCCTTGTCAATATCGGCCCATTCCATGGTATGGTATTGTGAGTGAAAAGGATCAATAGGATGTTTAATAAATTTTAGATTACCATTTTCATTTTTTTGTTCATACCAATCCAAGCCATAAGAATGCCCATGACCTACGATTAAATCGTTTAATCCATCTTGGTTAACATCAGTAACAATAACGGGAACACTTGCATCTTCATTTAAAATAAAATCATTGTGCAATTTCCAGTTTTCATTGGATTTATTTTTTGGCGCTTCCAACCAACCATTTGAAACAATAAAATCTCCACGGCCATCGCCATTGATATCCCCAAATCCCAAACCATGCCCTTGATTGTCTGCCACTTTAGTAGCAAGAAATTCACCTGTAGCTTTATTATTTTTATCTCTTTTAAGCGTATAATAAATTAAAGGGCTGCCTGGTGTGTTGGGTACCATCTCCACAAATCCATCTCCATCAACATCCCAGGCTCTTGTACATTCTATATTACCAGTAACAGCAATATCATGTGTAACCCATTCTTCTTCATTTCCTGGATTTTCTAGCCATTGTAATTTTTTACCAAACCAACCTCCCGTAATAAAATCAATTTTACCATCACCGTTTACATCCAATGGGATGGTCGAAAAATCATCAAAATATTCACTTATCCGAACGACTTGTCCAATAAAGTGTCTTTTTAAAAACCCAGCGCCTTCATACCAATAACTACCCGATACAATATCTAATTGGCCGTCATTATTTACATCAAATACGCCTACCGATTCTGCACTTTCAGCAGCAATTAGTTGCTGTCTAAATTTTTGTTGTGCCCATCCATGAAAAGGAAACGCAATGGCTAATAGGAGTATGCCTGCAATAAATTGAATACCCTTTTTCATAGATGATAATTTAGACATTAAGGTAAATAGATTTTTAATAAGGTTACCCTTTTTCCGGCTTAAGTTATAAAGTTCGACTTAAATATGCAACAAATAATGGAAATATAGCGCCTAAGCCTAATACTTGTTTAGTTGATTTATTTAATTAACTTTAATGTCAATACTTGCTATGAGTAGTTCAATAATATTACACAAAGCACCCATTAGTCATTTGATAAAATATTTTTATAAAAAAAGCAATTTTAGCCCTATTTTTTGCTCTTGTTATATTTAATTGCACCCCTTCGGTAACTGATGCAATGAAGACATCTACGTCTAATCCAGTTAGTATAATTAAGACTACAGATACTCCAATACTAGGTAATATTGATTACTGGTTAACCAAAACAAATCAAACGGCAAAGCTAGAAAGACAAGCTACCCAATTAAAGTTTGGTACAACTAGTAACAGTTATGCAAATATTGATGTTAATGATGCCTCTCTTTTTCAAGCTATTGAAGGATTTGGGTATACGTTAACGGGAGGTAGTGCGCAAGTTATAAATACATTAAGTACAAATAAAAGAAATGAGTTATTACAAGAGTTATTTGGGCAAAATGAAAATTCTATTTCAATTAATTATTTAAGAATAAGTATTGGCGCTTCGGATTTAGATGCTTCGGTTTTTTCTTATGATGATCTCCCAGTCAATCAATCAGATTTTAATTTAGATCATTTTACGCTCGCTCGAGATTCTACTAATTTAATTCCTTTATTAAAAGACATCATTGCTATTAATCCGAATATAAAAATCATGGGCAGCCCATGGTCTCCTCCTGTTTGGATGAAAGACAATCAATCTTCTGTAGGTGGAAGTTTATTGCAACCGTATTATCCTGTGTATGCGCAATACTTTGTAAAATATATTCAAGCAATGAAACAAAATGGTATTACCATTGATGCCATTACTCCACAAAATGAACCATTGCATTCGGGGAATAATCCGAGCATGTATATGACAGCTAATCAAGAAGCAAATTTTATTAAAAATTATTTAGGGCCAGCCTTTAAA
>CANHLZ010000067.1 GCA_947461595.1 Bacteroidota bacterium
AAATAAGCTTCCTCATCTTTATTGGTTTTTAATTTCCAAAATTCATCAAAGGTGAGCGTAGCAGGAATACGCTGAGGTTTCCCAGCTACCATTTCTGAAATATAATAACTTTTAGAGGCAGGATTATATTCCACTCTTCTTTTTAAAACAGAAGTATCATGTAACTCAAAAGGGTTATTGCTTGGATCAGATAAAAAATCTCCCCGCTTGTCTCGTATAGGAAAGTGAACAGTATCTTTTCCGTATTTTTTTTTGACGGTATCTTTTCCTTTATTAATAACGCTGTCTGCAAAAGGAACTTTCAAAGCGGCTTTTACTTGTGCTGCTAATTCACTCCCAAAAAGAAGTAAAAAACAAGACAGTAAAACCGTTTGAACTATTTTCAAAACTGATTAAAATTGTTTTTAAAAATTAGCAATTTTTTAATGCTGCCTTAATTAAAGTTTCTAAATTAATTGCGGCCCCCTCTGTTTGTATTGTTTTATCCACCGCTTTTTCAGCAATCGCCTTTTGTATGCCTAAAGAAATCAATGCCTGGATGGCATCTTGATGAGGAGTATTTTTTGTAGCCAATGCAAAACCTCCAGTTGGATTATTATTTATATTTATTTTTGATAGCTTATCTCTTAATTCAAGTACCAATCTTTCTGCCGATTTTTTTCCAATGCCTTTAATCTGTTCCAATTGTCTTGCATCCCCTTGCACAATGGCTCTAATAATTTCCTCGGGTTGCATCCCGGACAACATCATTCGAGCGGTACTTGCTCCTACTCCAGAAACACTAATTAATTGTAAAAATAATTCCTTCTCCTGCTGATCAAAAAAACCAAAAAGTACTTGTGCATTTTCTGTAATATGCAAATAGGTGTGTAGTAGCCCTTTCTCTTTTTTGGAGATGGATTCATAGGTATTTAAACTAATATTTACTTCATACCCAACACCCCCCACATCTACTATAAGTTTAGCAGGAGTTAATTGGACAAAATTACCTTGTAGAAATGCTATCATAATGTGTTCAAATTTAGCACATAAGGAACGAAAAATGACCATTTGGCCCATTTCTTAGCCAAATTTTCAGATATTTGTATGTCAAAATAAATGATCCCTAATGATGCCCACTTTGAATGCCGCTATAACTGCCGTCGGAGGATATGTTCCTGAAACCAAATTAACCAATTTTGACCTTGAGAAAATGGTGGATACCAACGATGAATGGATTAAAAGTAGGACCGGAATTTCGCAGCGAAGTATATTAAAAGAACCGGGCAAAGCAAGTTCCGATATGGCCGTAAAAGCCATTGAAGAAATCATTCGCAAAAAGAAATTAGACCCATTAAGCATTGATTGCATTATTTGCGCAACGGTTACTCCTGATATGGTATTTCCATCCACCGCCAATTTAATTGGAGATAAAATAGGCGCTAAAAATGCATTTGGATTTGATTTAGGAGCCGCTTGCAGTGGATTTTTATTTGCCTTAACTACCGCTACTGCTTTTATTGAATCGGGCAGATATAAAAAAATAATAGTCGTGGGTGTAGATAAGATGAGTTCTATTATTGACTATACCGATAGGGCTACCTGTATTTTATTTGGAGATGGGGCAGGTGCTGTTTTAGTTGAACCAACTGAAAGTGGATTAGGAGTACAAGATTCCATTTTAAAAAGTGATGGAAGTGGCGCACCTTATTTGCATATTAAAGCGGGTGGAAGTTTAAAACCTGCAAGTATGGAAACCTTAATGGCCAAAGAACATTATGCTTTTCAGGATGGACAGCCTGTTTTTAAATTTGCTGTAAAAGGAATGGCGGATGTAAGTGCCGAGCTCATGGAAAAACATCATTTAACGGGAGATGATATTGCTTGGCTAGTGCCGCATCAAGCCAACTTAAGAATTATAGATGCTACCGCTAATAGAATGGGATTATCCAAAGAAAAAGTAATGATTAATATAGAAAAATATGGTAATACCACTGCTGCCACCATTCCACTTTGTTTATGGGATTGGGAATCAAAATTAAAAAAAGGAGACAATTTAATTTTAGCCGCATTTGGAGGAGGATTTACCTGGGGGGCGACTTGGATTAAATGGGCTTATTAAAAAGTGTTATATTTATTTAAATAGAGGTTATGAAAAATAAGAAATTTAAGGGCATTAGTACAACTACATTGCATACGGCAAATAAAGAGAATGATAATTTCTCGCATACCACCCCTATTTACGCCACTTCCACTTTTACCTTCGACTCCACCAATGAAGGTATGGAGCGATTTTTAGGAAAAGATAAAACGCGTATTTATTCAAGATGGGGTAATCCTACTTTTGTCGCAGCAGAAAAAACCATAGAAGCTTTAGAAGCACATGGTTTGACCAATGAAAAAGGAGAACCACTAGAACTAAAAGCACTTTTACATTCAAGTGGTCAGGCTGCCATGAGTACTTTATTTTTAAGTAATTTAAGTGCAGGCGACACTTTAGTTTCACATTTTTCACTGTATGGTGGCACTCAAGAATTAATGCAAAAGATTTTAGCGGAAGCAGGTATCAAAACTATTTTAATGGATGTGCGCGATTTAAAATCATTAGAAAAAACGATTCAAGAAAACACAGGCATAAAATTAATACACCTTGAAACACCCGCCAATCCAACTTTACAGTGTGTAGATATTGAAGCTATATGTACCCTTTCACACAAGCATGGCATTAAAGTTTCTGTGGACAATACAGTTGCCACTCCTTATTTACAACAACCCTTTGCTTTGGGCGCCGATTTTGTTTTTCATTCTGCTACTAAATTTTTAAATGGACATGGATCTGCGCTCAATGGAGTTTTGCTTGGGAAAGACCTTGCATTTATGCAAGCTAAAGTTTGGAAATGGCATGTTTTATTAGGAGGCAATTCCAATGCATTTGATTCTTATTTATTAATTCAAGGAATGAAAACCTTGGAAATTAGAATGGATAGACATTGTAGTAATGCCGCCAAAGTAGCTGCTTTTTTAGACAAGCACCCTGCTATTGAAAAAGTAAATTATACTGGACTAGCAAGCCATCCAGATCATGCCATTGCCAAAAAACAAATGAAACAACATGCCCCTTTAATTAGTTTTGAACTAAAGGGCGGAATAGAAGCAGGTAAAAAATTTATAGACGCTTTAGAAGTTTGTACCCGCGCAGTATCATTAGGCACGGTAGATACATTGGTGTCGCATCCAGCCAGCATGACTCATTATGGCATACCAAGAGAAGAACGAATTAAATATGGCATCACTGATGGCTTAATTAGAATGAGTGTAGGTATAGAAAATTTCGAAGATTTGGAATCCGATTTAACACAAGCTTTAGCAAAAATATAGTTTCCCTTTTTTGTAATTATTAATAAACTATTTTAATGGAGATTATTATTCGTCGAGCAAAAAAAACAGACTGCGCTCGTTTATTAGAATTAATTCAAGAATTAGCTGTATACGAAAAAGCACCTGAGGAAGTAACAGTAACCCTATCTCATTTTGAAGAAAGCGGCTTTGGCAAAAACCCAGTATGGTGGGCCTTTGTAGCGGAGGTAAGTGGCGTGGTGGTAGGCATGGCTTTGTATTATATTCGCTATTCAACCTGGAAAGGACAAAGAATGTATTTAGAGGATTTATTGGTGACCGAAGAAATGCGTGGCAAAAAAATAGGAAGCTTATTGTTTGATCAATTGATACAAGAAGCAAAAGATAAAAAATACATTGGGATGAATTGGCAGGTATTGGATTGGAATGAACCAGCCATTAATTTTTATAAAAAGTACAATGCCAGCTTAGACCCCGAGTGGCTCAACTGCGCGATTAATTTTTAATCGAATAGCGTTCGTAAAAATTCATTCCTTTTTTTACCGAATGATTTAGAAAAGCTAAGTTCAAAACTATTCTGCCTAATGCTAGCACCTGATATACCTTTATTATAAATATCATAGCTTACTCCAAAAATATAAGAACCCATCATTAAAGAAAAAGTGGGAATAAAAGCTTCATTCATTCTATAGTAACATCCCAAATACAATCTTCTCAACTCATTGGATTTATAAGTAATGGGCAAGCCAATGGCCCCGCCGAACAAAATTTTCTCATTAAGGGAAGCGTTATTTGATCTATTGCTATAAGAAGCATGTACTACAAAAGTTTTATCTTCATTGACCACCGTTTCAGTATTTAAAAACACACTACTTCTCATACCGTTGCTTTCTTGTTTAACATTATTCACCACATTGGGGATGGAATTAAAAAAAGCACCTGCACCAAGTTGAATAAAATAATTTTCAGCATGGCCTGTGTAAACAAAGCCAGTATTGGCTGTTATACTTGCAGGGAAATTATTATAAGTCAATACCGATACGGGCAATCCTGAGGATGAGGACAAATTGTTCATTTGACTATTCAACTGATCACCTAATACCAACTTATTTTGATTGAGATGGGTTTGCGTAAATGTGCCAGCCAATCCTAATGCAATACTATTTTTCTTATCGCCATCTAAAAAAAGACGATAGGCGATATTCATCGTTAAATAATTGGTTTGCAATAAGCCACCTGCCAATTGATCTGACATAATTTGAAAACCATATCCAAAAGTATTATTATTGTCAATATTATTATTTTTAACCCGGCTATCCCAACTTACAACGATGGTATTGGCCACATTATTGATGCCAAACATTTGTGTTCTTAAATTACTCTGAATTCTTTGCTGATACACCCCATCGCCCACTAAGGCAGGGCTTTGAAGCTGAGCATTCACATAAGGCTGCGACAAAACCATGTTTTGTGCATGCACATTATTGAACAAGAGAAAAAATAATATGGGGAAAAAGTATTTCAGTATTTTTATTTTAATAAAAGAAAGGTGCCAGACCTTGGAATATTATTTGTTAAGGGATCATCTACTAAACTTAACACCCATATATACACATCCGATTCTTGTAAAACTGTATCAACCCTCCCATCCCAACTATCAGTAATCGCATCAAATCTTTTCAAAAATTGTCCGTTCCTATTGTATATGCTTAAACTTTTAAATAAATTATCCGGGAAGGCCGAATTCTTAAAAATCCTAAACTTATTATCTAATTCATTGGAACTGCCTGGTACAAAAGCATTAGGGATTTGGAAGTAGGCATTAGATTCAGGAAGAATAGTTAACAAGCCCTTTGTAAAATTTAATTGATAGTTACTGCTAAGTGATAAAGTTCCTTGCTTGATGTCATAAACACCGGCTGACTCCCCAGCAACTCTTTCTAGAACACCTGAAAAAATATCTGAACCAACTAAAGGCATTGGACTATAATTGTAAGTAAATGGAGGGTCAGTAGCATTATAATTTTTAGACTTAGCATCTGCAATTACATTAATAAGCTTTTTTTCAATTTTAAAATTATTGGCAACATAGCTTATCGTATAATTAGGATTGGTTTCGGTTGTTAGATTGTTTTGCTTAATTGCATAAGTAGCTACATTTTCACCTGCTACTCTTGACAAAATACCTGCCAATGGTGCAAGCCCTGTAATAGATGGTGTAATGGTGTATAAAAAGCTTGCAGGATCCGAATCGCCATAGACCTTAGATAGCCCAGCATTAGCAGTAATTGTAATTGGCTTTGGGGTAATGGTATAATTTGCGCCAACATAATTAATTTCGTAATTGGAATTAGCTAGTGTTCCAATTCCAATTGCATAAGAAGCTACATTTTCTCCAGCAGCTCTTGATAAAAAACCTGTCAATGGTGCAAGTCCAGTAATAGATGGCGTAATGGTGTATAAATAACTTGCAGGATCCGAATCGCCATAGACCTTAGACTGTCCAGCATTTGCATTAATAGTAATTGGCTTTGCAGTAATTGTAAAATCTTCACCAACAAATGTAATGGCATAATTGGAATTAACTATTGTTCCAATTCCAATTGCATAAGTACCTATATTTTCACCAACTACTCTAACAAAACTTCCATTTAAAATATCAGATCCTAACAAAGGTGTACTTAATGAATATGCAAAATTTATAGGATCATTAGCTCCATACATTTTCGATTGTCCAGCAATTATTCTAATTGTTAAGGGGGCCGGAACTACTGTTAATAAACCTGTTATATAAGTAATTGCATAATTACTCGCAATAAATGTTCCACCAACAGGATTCTTGGGAGTAATAGATGTTACCCTTCCTACTGGTTCTGATGCATCTATTGCTACTGGTCCAAAATCTAAAGTAACAGTCCCAATGTTTTCATCATTTTGCAAACCAACAGGAGTAAATGATGTTGACCCACTAAAGGGTGTGATTTGTGTTGTGCCATAAACTTTATTAATGTTATTTGCTGTTATAGTTAATGTAGCTGGAACTACTGTTAACGTTCCATTTGCATAATTTATAGTATAGTTACTCGCAGTAAATGTTCCACCAACAGGAACAGTTGGCGTAATAACTGATGTACTTCCCACTACTGCATTACCAGCTATCGCACCTAAGCCATAACTTAATGTCACTGACCCAATCGTTTCTCCATTTTGCAAACCGGTTTGATTAAATAATACTGAACCAGCAACCGAAGTGCTTTGTGTTGTTCCGTAAACCTTATTAGTACTATTTGCAGCAATAGTTAATGTAGCTGGAACTACTGTTAACGTTCCATTTACATAATTTATAGTATAGTTACTCGCAGTAAATGTTCCACCAACAGGAGCCGAAGGCGTAATAACTGATGTACTTCCTACAGGATCTGAAGCATCTATCGCACCAGATCCAAAATCCAATGTTACTGTCTGAATTGTATCTCCATTTTGCAATCCTGATGAACTAAATAATGTAGAGTTAGCTATTGTTGTGCTTTGAGATTCACCATAAATCTTAGTAGCGCCGATTGCTTTAATAGTTAAAGGGGCCGGCATAATTGTAAAATTTACAGCACTACTTCCAATATAATAATTACCATCTCCACTCGCTGCCACTGTCGCAGTTGCAGTATATGTTCCTACATTTATTGGAGCTGCTGGACTTGGTCCATAACCAGATCCACTATAACTAAACGTATAACTATTCCCCGTTCCTGTATTTGCAGCAGCAGATGGCCCTTGTGATAATCCCGTATAGGTGTATGTCCCAACTGTTATACTTACAGTAGGTGTCGCTTTACTAATTGTAAACGAAAAATTACCTGTTGATACACCTCCACAACCCGATCCAATTAACATTGCATTTACTGTATATGAACCAACATTAGTTGGTGCTGTTGAATTTGGACCATATACTATAGAAACACCTGTATAAGTATAAGAAATTGAAGTATAAGCACAACCACCAGCAACTGGAAATGGTGTTTGCTGTGTTCCATTATATGTAAATAATGATTCACTTCCTGCAAAAGAAATATGACCATCAGCAAAACTCACATTCGCGATTAGCATCCCCAAAATAATATATAGTAATCTCTTTTTCAATATAATTAAAATATTATATTTATTTTTAATATATGATGGTATATCCCCATACAAGAACAACGAAAAAACCCTATAAAGATTGCTCTTTACAGGGTTAAATTTAATATAAGATTTAGCTTAAAATATTACTATAAAATAATATCAAATAGAATTTTCTCTATGAAACACCGTTTACCACCGCTTCCTTAAATACCTTTTGCACCAAACCTTGCAACACTTTTCCCGGACCTACTTCGGTAAAATTGGTGGCTCCATCGGCTACCATGGCTTGCACAGTTTGTGTCCACTTTACCGCACCTGTTAATTGTGCAATTAAGTTTTGTTTTATTTGTGCAGGATCGGTGACAGCTGTGGCCACCACATTTTGGTATACTGGACAAATAGGATTGTTAAAATGTGTTGCTTCGATAGCTGCTGCTAATTCAATTTTTGCAGGATTCATTAAAGGTGAATGAAAGGCACCTCCAACTGGTAACACCAGAGCTCTCTTTGCACCCGCTGCTTTCATTTGCTCGCAAGCCATTTCAATTCCTTTGATACTTCCAGATATTACTAATTGCCCTGGACAATTATAATTAGCAGGTACCACTACTTCTCCTGTTTCTTTTTGTACTTGCGCACAAACTTCTTCTACTTTTTCATCGGCTAATGCTAATACGGCTGCCATCGTAGAGGCTTGTATTTCACAAGCAGCTTGCATGGCTTTGGCTCGAACACTTACTAAACGAAGTGCATCTTCAAAGCTTAAACTTTTATTCGCCACTAATGCACTAAACTCTCCTAAGCTATGCCCTGCCACCATATCGGGCACTACTGCATTTTCTGCAGGCATGGTTAAATAGGCCACTACGGAATGTATAAAAATAGCCGGCTGTGTTACATTGGTTTGTTTTAACTGCTCATCGGTTCCTGTAAACATGATATCACTTATTCTAAAGCCTAAAATTTCATTGGCTTTTTCAAACATTTCTTTGGCAGTAGCATTGCTCTCGTATAAATTTTTACCCATTCCCACAAATTGACTTCCTTGTCCTGGGAATACAAATGCATTTTTTGACATGTAGAATCGTTTTTACAAAATTAAATAAAAATGGCGAAGTTTCCTTCGCCATTCATCTATACTATTGTTAACCCAGAAACTAACTAATCGTTGATATCTATGTATTTTAAGAATTCATTTTTTGTATTTTCCTCCTGAAACTTTCCGCCAAAATAAGTGGTAATGGTATTAGAACTATCGTCCTTCACGCCTCTACTCGATACACATAGGTGCTTTGCATCCATCATCACTGCTATATCCTGTGTTTGTAAAACAGTTTGTAAAGCTTTCCCTATTTGCATGGTTAAACGCTCTTGCACTTGAGGACGCTTCGAAAAATATTCTACCAATCGGTTTAACTTACTTAATCCAATTACTTTACCGCTACTAATATAGGCCACATGCGCTTTTCCGAAAAAAGGAACAAAATGATGCTCACAATTGGTATAAAAATTAATATTCTTTTCTACCAACATCTCATTGTACTGAAATTTATTTTCAAACAAGGTCATGCTTGGCATATTCGCTGGGTTCAATCCTTGAAATAATTCTTTCACATACATTTTTGCAACACGTAATGGGGTGCCTCTTAAACTATCGTCTTTTAAATCCATTCCTAAAATTTCCATGATGGCTTTAAAGTGGGGAGCAATAGCTGCAATTTTTTCTTCATCAGATATATCAAAAGCATCTGCACGTAGTGGTGTTTCCACCGAACTCGCTTTATGCTCATCGCCCATTTCTTCAAGTAATAAATTACTTAAATCAATATGCTGCTCCTTAAGCGGGGTAGTCGACAAAGTTTCTTTCTGTTTCATACAACCTTATTTTTAAGTCTAAGTCTTTGTTGATACGAGGTCTAATTAAATTATAAATTACTATCGCGATATTTTCGGCAGTAGGATTTAAATTTTTAAATTCGGTCGTATCTAAGTTTAGATTTTTATGATCAAATCTGGAAATAATTTCTTGTTGAACAATGGTACTTAAGTCCTTGGTGTTGATGACAAATCCTGTTTGTGCATCTGGAACTCCATTTACTTGTACCACTAGTTCGTAATTATGTCCGTGGTAATTTGGGTTGGCACAGGGTCCAAAAA
>CANHLZ010000068.1 GCA_947461595.1 Bacteroidota bacterium
AGACCGATGCCAATTCCAGCACCGATAGCAGCTAATCCAGCGCCGATTGCGGCAACACTTCCTACTACCATTTTTTTACGTTTTAATTGTTATTGAAAAAAAATTTATAAATATTATTAATGATGTGCTAATTCTTTATCTGCTCCTGCAGGATGGTCATGATGCGCTTCCTCTGAAGCCATTCCAATATACATAGCAGTAAGCATGGTGAAAATATAAGCTTGTAAAAAGGCTACTAGCAATTCTATCAAGAAAATAAAAATCACGAAGGGCACCGCTACCGCAGCTGCATAGACCGTTTTGAAAATAAAAATCAAACAAACCAAACTCAATACCAAGATATGACCCGCTGTAATGTTTGCGAATAATCGTATCATCAAAGAAATAGGTTTGTTAAACACCCCAATTAATTCAATGGGTGCTAAAAATAATTTCATAGACCAATGCATACCAGGCATCCAGAAAATATGCTCCCAATAATTTTTATTGGAACTTAAATTCACTACGATAAAAACACAAACGGCTAATGTCATGGTGAAAGCAATATTACCACTTACATTCGCTCCGCCTGGGAATAAAGGAATTAAGCCTAAAAAATTATTCGTTAATATTAAAAAGAAAATAGTCAATAAGAAAGGCATGTATTTGGCATAACGCTTCGCGCCAATATTAGGAAGTGCAATTTCATCTCTTACAAATAAGACAATTGGCTCCATAAAAGATTGTAACCCTTTTGGTGCTGAAGTGATTCCTGTTTTCTTATAAGCACTTGCTGCAGTTAATACCACCAATAACAAAATAATTACTGATATAAATAAGCTAGCTACATTTTTGGTAATAGAGAAATCCCATAATTTTTTGCTCGCTACAACATCTATTTCACCTGCCGCATTTATAATTTTAGTTTTACCTTCTACTAATTTATAATCCGCTCTGCCTTTATAAACAATTGGCTCATGATGTTCATCAACCAACTTAGCAGAAGAAAATACTTCTAGGCCTTGAGGTGTATATAAAATTACAGGCAAAGGAATAGAAGTGTGCCCCCACAAATGCCAGCTATGATCATCTTTAATATGTTCCAAAATAGTTTCAGTTACATTAAAACTACCTTCTTCCTTTGCCTCTGCTTTTTCAGCAGCATGCGCAGTGATCGTATTGAACAAGAAAATAAGGCTGAAACTTACTGCCAATAAAGGTTTAATGCGATTGAGGACCATACTAATTTGAAAATTTGCTGCAAAGATAAGAAGAAAGCCTTTGAATTAGCGGAAATTTGAAGAGAAATTAAGCTGAAATATTCAAAATCAAAAATGTTGTAATTATATGATAATCAATATATTAAAAGAATCAAGAAAGTTTCTTTTGTTCAAATTGCATTTCATTCAAAGTGGCATAAAGTCCGCCCAATTGCAATAGTTCCAAATGGGTGCCCATTTCTTTGATTTGGCCCTTGTCTAAAACGATAATTTTATTGGCTTTCCGAATGGTCGAAAGTCGGTGCGCTATCACTATGGAAGTACGTCCTTTGATTAAAGTATCAATCGCACGTTCAATTAATTGCTCACTTTCGGTATCAATGGAGGAAGTGGCTTCGTCTAATATTAAGATAGATGGATTGTACAATAAGGCTCTAATAAAACTTAAAAGCTGCCTTTGACCCAAACTTAAAGTAGCTCCTCTTTCCATCACTTGATAATCATAGCCTCCAGGTAATTGTAAAATAAAATCATGCATGCCTATCATCTTTGCTGCTTCATACACTTGTTCTTTACGAATATCTTTATTACGCAATGTAATATTATCTAATACAGAACCTGAAAATAAAAACACGTCCTGTAGCACCACGCCCACCGAAGCCCTTAATCGATCTAAAGAATAAGACTCAATGGCTTGATCATCTAAAAATATAGCACCAGATTGATAAGGATACAGTCTATTTAAAATACTAATGATGGATGTTTTGCCACTACCGGTAGATCCCACCAAGGCCACTGTAGTACCTGCTTCTACATTAAAATTCAAATGTTCCAACACCCAATTGGACTCGTTGTAAGCAAAACAAACCTCTTTAAATTCTATTTTCCCTTTGATATGTGCTGGTGCATAAGTACCATCATTTAAAGTAACATCTTTATTATCCAATACTTTAAATACACGCTCTGCCGCTACCATCCCCATTTGTAGCACATTGAATTTATCCGCAATCATTCTTAGGGGTCTGAAAATTTGGTTTAAAAATAATATAAAGGCCACTAGTAAGCCCGCGTCTAATGAACGATCGGCCACCCACCATACAATCAAGCCAGTACTTAAAGCCAGTACCACTTCCACCACTGGAAAGAAAACAGAGTAAGCAAAAATGGCTTTGATATTGGCTGCTTTATGTCCCTCATTAATTTTTGAAAATTTTTGCATTTCTTTTTCTTCTGCAGCAAATGCTTGTACCACTTGCATGCCTGAAATATGTTCTTGCACAAAAGCATTTAATGCGGCTACCGCATTTCTTACTTGAATAAAACTTTTATTGACACTTTCCTTAAAAAAATAAGTAGCTATTAACATGATGGGAAATGGAATCAAACAAATCAGGGTCAATTTCCAATCAATTACAAACATGGTGATTAGGGTAACAATAATAGTTAACAAATCCGCCAATATAGGGATCAAGCCATCTGAAAAAATATCATTAATGCTTTCTATATCATTAATGGTTCTGGTGGTTAAAGTACCAATGGGTGTTTTATCAAACTGACGCATCTCCCAATGCATAATTTTATGGTACACTTTATTCCTTAAATCTCTAATCACTTGTTGCCCCAGCCAAGCCATCCCAAAAGTGAAAAAAAAGCGTACCACAGTTTCAAACAGTATAAAAATAACTTGGAAAAGCGTAATGGATAAAATAAGCTGAATAGCAGTTTCAAAAGCATTATTAGGAAGTACCCAATGCACCCAGCTGGGTAAAATCATTGCTTTGCCAATGGCCGCATTCACAGTAGCTTGAATTAAATAGGGCCGAATGGGAGTAGAAAACGCCAATATAATGGACAAAAATACATTGGTCCAAAAAACAAAGCGGTAGGGTTTCACAAAGGAGAAAACTCTTCTTAAAATGGAACCTTTGAATATTTGTTTGGGCGGCATCGACGACATAAGGGTTCAAAGTTACACTATCTGTTTGTTCTTTGTAAAAATCCTAGCCCTTTTACGTATTTTCGTAATAAGATGGACCTGATTGACTTAGATAATAACCCTGCAGTTGTTCCTAAATACAACTTGGATGACGAACAAGAAAAAAAAGAAATTGTTCGACACTATCGTGCATTGCTTAGAAGCCTAAGAACAAAATTAAAAAAAGGAGATAAAGAGTTATTAAGGACCGCCTTTGAAATGGCGGCGGCGGCGCATAAAACTATGCGTCGTAAAAGTGGGGAACCTTATATTCTTCATCCACTAGCAGTGGCCATGATATGTGTGGATGAAATTGGCTTAGGAGTAAGAAGTACTATTTGCGCTTTATTACATGATACAGTAGAAGATACCGACATCGCCTTAGATGATATTAAAAATGAATTTGGTAATGAGATTGCAAAAATTGTAGATGGCCTTACTAAGATTTCTACCATCATGGATGCCAACAGCAGTCAACAAGCTGAAAATTTTAAAAAAATATTACTCACGCTTACAGATGATCCAAGAGTAATATTAATAAAGTTGGCCGATCGATTGCACAATATGCGCACCCTCGATGCCATGAAGCATGAGAAGCAATTAAAGATTGCATCGGAAACCATTTGGGTGTATGCGCCACTGGCTCATCGAATGGGTTTATACAATTTAAAGACAGAGCTGGAAGATTTGTCCATGAAATACATGGAACCAGATACCTACAAAGAAATTGCAAAAAAATTAGCGGAAACCAAGCGTGAAAGAACTAAATACATCAATGAATTTATTCGTCCTTTAAAAGAAAAGTTAACGCAAGCAGAATTTGAATTTGAAATTCAAGGACGACCTAAAAGCATACATTCTATTTGGAATAAAATAAAAAAGAAAGGGGTAAGCTTTGAAGAAGTTTATGACCTTTTTGCCATTCGTGTTATATTAGACGTTCCCTTAGACAAAGAAAAAGAAGATTGTTGGAAAGTGTATTCTTTAATTACCGATGAATACCTACCCTCCCCAGAAAGATTAAGAGATTGGTTAAGCAATCCAAAAAGCAATGGTTACGAGGCCCTGCATACAACGGTAATGGGACCACAAGGAAAATGGGTGGAAGTACAAATAAGAACCAAAAGAATGAATGAGATTGCGGAGAAAGGCTTGGCCGCTCATTTTAAATACAAAGAAGGTGCTCAAGATGAAGATCGTTTTGATAAATGGTTTGTACAAATCAGAGAAGCTTTAGGCAATCAGCAAGAAGATGGAATTGATTTTTTACAAGATTTTAAAACTTCTTTTTTAGCAGAAGAAATTTATGTGTACACCCCCAAGGGGGAAGTTAAAATGCTGCCCATCAATAGTTCGGCATTGGACTTTGCTTTCTTTATACACACTGCCATTGGCTCCAAATGTATTGGTGCCAAAGTGAATCATAAGCTGGTTCCCATTGGTCATAAATTAAGAAGTGGTGATCAAATTGAAATTATCACCAGCAACAAACAAAAGCCTACCGAAGATTGGTTGCAAAATGTAGTTACCGCTAAAGCAAAAAACAGTATTAAAGATGCTTTAAGAGAGGAAAAGAAACAAATTTCTGAAGAAGGGAAATACACTTTACAAAGAAAGTTAGAAGGTATTGGTGCCGTCTACAATACCTATAACATTGACCAGTTGATGAACTATTATAAATTGACCAGTCATTTAGATTTATTATTTAAAATAGCCACCAAGAATATAGATTTAAAGGAATTAAAACTATTTCAGGTAATTGGAGAAAAAATTGAAGCGCCAAAACCAGTCAACCTCCCATCAGAAAATATTCAAGAAACCAATACCAATAAGCAATTACCCAAAAAAGATTCTGAACTCATCATATTTGGTGAAAAAAGCGATAAAATAAAATATAGCTTGGGGAAATGCTGCAACCCCATTCCGGGTGATGATGTTTTTGGATTTGTAAGTACAGCTAAAGGTTTAATTATTCACAGAACCAATTGCCCCAATGCTACACAACTCCTTGCTAATTATGGACATCGAGTGGTAAAAACCAAATGGGCTAAAAATAAAGAAATTTCCTTCCTAACAGGTCTTAGTATTGTAGGAATGGATGATGTAGGTATTGTGAATAAAATTACGAATATCATCAGCGGGGAGCTCAAAATTAATATTGCCGCTTTAACCATTGAATCCAAAGATGGCTTATTCCAAGGCACCATTAAAGTGTACGTGCTGGACAAGGATGAATTGGAGGAATTAGTGGATAGAATTAAATCACTGGATGGCATTCAACAAGTAAGCCGATTTGACACAGAAACTGTGTAAAAGTTGCGCTAATTATTTTGGGTTTAAATAGGTAATCAACTTTTCAAGACTTATTTTTGCTCTATCAAATACACAAATATGGTAGATGTAATTTTAGGGCTCCAATGGGGCGATGAAGGAAAAGGAAAAATTGTAGACTATTTTGCTCCCAACTACGATATCATTGCGCGTTTTCAAGGCGGCCCCAATGCTGGCCATACTTTATATGTGAATGGAACAAAAATGGTTTTACACCAAATACCTTCTGGTATTTTTCACCAAGACAAAATTAATATTATTGGCAATGGGGTGGTATTAGATCCTGTTACCTTAAAAAAAGAATGTGATGCGGTGGCGGCAATGGGCGTAGATGTAAAAAAGAATTTATTCATCTCTGAAAGAACAAATATTATTATTCCTACCCATCGCGCCTTAGACAAGGCATCTGAATTAGCCAAAGGAGAAAGTAAGATAGGTTCTACCTTAAAAGGCATAGGCCCTGCCTATATGGATAAAACCGGTCGAAATGCGCTAAGAGTAGGCGATTTATTAAACAAGAATTTCATTAGCAAGTACATCACATTGCGTATGAAGCACCAGAAAATTTTGGATAGCTTTAATTTTAATGAGGATATTAGTGAAATGGAAAATGAGTTTTTTGAAGCACTTGAGTTTTTAAAAACCATGAACATCATTAATTGCGAATATTTTATTAACGACCAAATTTCAAAAGGAAAGAAAGTATTGGCAGAAGGCGCACAAGGTTCTATGCTAGATATTGATTTTGGCACTTTCCCATTTGTCACCTCCTCCAATACTATTTCGGCAGGCGTATGTACCGGCTTAGGTATTGCCCCCAAATTAATTAATGAAGTATTTGGTATTACAAAAGCGTATTGCACCAGAGTAGGAAGTGGACCCTTCCCTACAGAATTGCATGATGCCACAGGCGAGGAGCTTAGAAAATTAGGAAGTGAATTTGGCGCCACTACGGGCAGACCACGTCGCTGTGGCTGGATCGATTTGGTCGCATTAAAATATACCTGCATGATCAATGGTGTAACACAAATTATTATGACCAAGGCGGATATTTTGGATAGTTTTAAATCATTAGAATTAGGGATTGCCTACGAAATGGAAGGAAAACAAATTGATTATGTTCCTTTTCAACTAGTTGGTACTCCAGTGACCCCCATTTGGAAACAAATGCAAGGCTGGAATGTAGATACCACTAAAATGAAGCAGGAGAAGGAATTGCCTGCCACTATGAACTCCTATATTAAATTTATAAATGAATACCTAGGTGTTCCAGTAAAATATGTTTCTAATGGTCCAGGAAGAGATCAAATAGTTCACATTTAATTTCACCTAAAGGATAGAAAAATTTCTTACACTTTTTTTTAAAAAAAAGACATTTTTTTTTGGTAATTACAAATTTCAGTTGAAATTTTACATTGTTAATTGTTGAATCCCTATGGCCATTAAATCATTGAAAGAAAAAAAGTCTACCACCCCAAAAACTGGGACGGAAAAGTCTAGCAAAGCCGAACCAAAGCCGAGTAAAAAAAAGGATTTGGAGGAGGACGATGATATGGAAGAGGAGGAAGTGAATGATGATTGGGGTAAAGAAGAAGACGATACCAACTGGGATCCAGATTTCGAAGAATTTGATGTCCCAAAAAAATCAGCAAAAAAACCTGGTAAATTTAAAGTCTCCGATGAAGAGGACGATTTTTCCTTGAACGATGATTTCAAAGAAGTAGACGAGGATGATTTATTTGATGATAAAGATGAACTAGACGAAGACTACTAAGCGATTAAGCTTTCAACTCCTTTGTCTCCATTAATTTAGCAGCAAAGGACAATAATTCCGATTCATTAAATCCTGCACTCATTATTTGCAAGCCATAAGGCATTCCATTACTATGTTGGAACAAGGGGATGGATATAGCAGGTATACCTACCAAATTGGCATACACCGTGTAAATATCTGCTAAAAACATTTCAGTGGGGGTATGGTGATGCTCCCCTAACTTAAATGCAGTAGTAGGTACCGTAGGTGAAACCAAAATTGAATAATTAGAGAACAACGCCGTGGTTAAATCAACTAATTTTTTTCTTACCTGTTGCGCCTTGGTAAAATAAGCATCAAAATAACCTGCACTTAAAACAAAAGTGCCTAGCAAAATTCTTCTTTGCACTTCTTCACCAAACCCTTCCGTTCTTGATTTTTTATACAATTCATTAAGGTCATCTGGCGCCTCCTTGGTTCTATATCCAAACTTAATACCATCAAAACGAGATAAATTACTCGAAGCCTCGGCCGTAGTTAATACATAATAAGTAGGTACTAAATAAGAGAGTAATGAAAAATCAATAGCTTCCACCGAAAACCCCTCTTTTTTTAATTGCTCCAAATAAGCCAATGTTTGTGTTTTCATTTCAGGATCCAGACCTGGATGTTCCAAGGTCTCTTTAAAATAAGCTATTTTCTTAGGAACGGGAATGACCTTAATTTCATTAATATAAGAAGGTACTTTTTGATTGGATACAGTACTATCAAATGTATCCGATCCTGCCATTACTTCTAAAACCAATGCAGCATCTGCGATTGTTGTAGAAAAAATTCCAATTTGATCAAAAGAAGAAGCATAGGCGATTAATCCATAACGCGAAATTCTACCATAACTTGGCTTTAATCCAACCACTCCACAGAAATCTGCTGGTTGTCTCACCGACCCACCTGTGTCAGATCCAATGCTGATCATACATAAATTGGCTTGCACTGAAACTGCCGAACCTCCTGATGAACCTCCTGGCACTCTTTCTATATCTAATGAATTTTTTACTGGACCATAGGCGGAATTTTCATTGCTACTACCCATCGCAAATTCATCACAGTTTTGACGACCTATGATGATAGCTCCTTCATCCACTAAATGCTGGACGGCCGTGGCAGAATAAACTGCCGTATAGTTTTCTAAAATTTTTGAAGCAGCACTTACTTTGTGGTCCTTAAAACATAATACATCTTTGATACCCACTACTACCCCATGCAATTTGCCTAAGACTTCTCCTTTAGCACGAGCAGCATCTAATAATTGAGCAGTGGCAATTGCTTCCTCTGTAAAAACTTCAAGGAAAGCATTTAAGTTTTGATGCTGTTTAATTTGATCCAGGTAAAAATTTACTGCCTGAATACAAGTTACTTGTTCAGCAATTAAGGCAGTATGGTAGTCTTTGATTGAATGAAACCGAAACAAAGTCTATAGAGTTAATTTGTAAAAAAAAGAATCAACAAAAACTAAGCAGGCTTTTCATCTTTTTCTTTAATGCCTTCTTCGATTTCTTTTTTCACATTATTTTTAGCATCGTTAAACTCACGGATACCCTTTCCTAATCCACGCATGAATTCAGGGATTTTTCTTCCGCCAAACATCACTAAAATAACCACTCCGATAATTAATAATTCTTGAAATCCTAAGTTGCCCATAATGTTAAATTTAGAACATTAAAGATAAGGTAATTATAAAACAGAAAAGGAATATTTTATGGGTTTTAAGCTAATATAAAGCTAAAGCTAAGTTCCATAAAAAAGTCCCGCTCCTACAAATAGGACGGGACTTTATATCAATTAAGTTTAATAAAAAGCTTTGTTTAGAATCTTTTTTCTTTGATACGAGCACTCTTTCCGCTTCTATCACGTAAATAGTACAATTTAGCACGACGTACTTTACCAGACTTATTTAACAAAATACCATCGATATTAGGTGATAAGAAAGGGAATAAACGTTCAACGCCTACGCCATCAGAAATCTTACGTACTGTAAAAGAGGCAGTAGCGCCTGTTCCTTGTGTTTTTATAACATCTCCACGGAAGCTTTGAATACGCTCTTTACCACCCTCTACAATCTTGTAGTTGACGGTAATATTATCACCAGCTTTGAAAGCTGGATAGTCTTTTTTTGCGGTCAATTGCTCGTGTACAAATTTTACTGCTTCGCTCATAATACATTGTTTTTGCGGACGGCAAAGGTAGGAGAACCCACCTTATAATCCAAATTATTTGATCCAAAAT
>CANHLZ010000069.1 GCA_947461595.1 Bacteroidota bacterium
AGAAGCGGGCTGTGATGAAGCAGGCAGGGGTTGTTATGCAGGGCCTGTTTTTGCGGCAGCCGTAATACTTCCCAAAGATTTTTACCACCCTTTGTTAAATGATAGCAAACAATTAACTGAAACCCAACGCGACCTTCTAGCCCCTATCATAAAAGACGCCGCCATCAGCTGGGCAGTAGCGCAACAATCCGCTGCAGAAATTGACGCTTCTAATATTTTAAAAGCTGCTATCAAATGCATGCATTTATCCTTAGATCAATTAAAACCAAAAGCAAAATTTATTGCAGTAGATGGCAATCGTTTTTATGCTTATAAAAAAGTACCGCATCAAACCATCATAAAGGGCGATGGGCAATATGCGAATATTGCCGCTGCCAGTATCCTCGCTAAAACGGCGCGAGATAACTGGATGCAAAAACTACATCAACAATACCCACAGTATGGTTGGAATAAAAATAAAGGATACGGCACTGCCGCGCACCGCGCGGCCATCGCCCATTATGGCTTATGTTTCGAGCATCGAAAGAGTTTTAAAATACTTCCTCAACAGCTATCCCTCTTATAAATTATTGGATTCTATAAAATCTTAAATGATTTATTTGAAGTAGTTAATACTCCCATACGCCCAAACCTTGACGAAGTAATATATATTCATCGGTAGTACAATCAATCACCGTCGAAGGCACGATGCCACCAATGCCGCCATCCACTACCATATCAATTTGATTACCCCAATGTTCATAAATTATTTCAGGGTCGGTATAGTCTTCTACATTTTCTCCAGGGAAAGAGGCGGATAAAATAGGATGCCCTAAGGTTTCAATGATAGACAAAGCAATTTTATTATTGGGTATCCTTAAACCAATGGTTTTTTTCTTGGATTGTAAAATTTTAGGGACTTGTTTACTGGCTGGTAAAATAAAAGTAAAGGGGCCGGGCAAAGTTTTTTTCAAAATTCTATATAAAGAATTGTCTATACTTTTAGCATAAGCACTCAAATCGCTTAAGTCGGCGCAAATAAAACTAAGATTCGCTTTTTCTGGATTTACTTTTTTAATAGCGCAAATTTTCTCTACGGCATCGTGATGTAAAATAGAACAACCAAGCCCATAAATAGTATCGGTGGGGTAAGCAATAATGCCACCACTTTCTAAACAGTCTTTCACCATAGTAAGTTGTCTAGCTTGCGGATTGTCGGGGTGTATTCTAATGAGCATATAGTGTAGGATACAAATTTACCTATTTTTATTCCAATAAGTTTAGGTTTAATTTGTACAAACCATACACCATGTTTAACATCATTTATCTGGAAGAAAAAATAATCACACGCAGTGCATTTCAATTGGCCATTGAAAAACAGGCCGAATGTAAAGTACAATACAGTAGTGGTTCTGTTCAAGATTTTTGTCATTTTATACAAACAGGTTCATTGATACCGGATTTATGTATCTTATCAGATAGTTATAATTATAGGGAGCTACAAACGGTCATCAAAACCATTAAATCAAAAAGTGCACACCCTTTTATCTTATTAAAGTCCGATTCCAAATTTATGAAGTCCATATGTTTTTTAATGAAAAATGGACTGCATGGAATATTTTTTACCGACGAGCCATTGATTGATTTAAAATACACCGTGCGCAACAGAACCCGTTTTAATTTATCCACAGACAAATCAAAATTAATTACCAGCAATGTATTGGGAGAGATTAATATTAAAGAATTCAACTACAACCGAAAACCACTTACTCAAAATGAAATTGTATTTATACAACAATGCAGCAAGGATATGAATTATGATGAAATTGCAAAAACATTGCATAAAAGCATCAATACCATTTATGGTTATCGCGACCGAGTTTTCAAAAAATTAAAAGTGAGTCAACGAACCGCCATGGTGATGACGGCGCTCAAACATAATTATATAGACTTATAAGTAATCGCTCTCTTTGGCGCAAAAAAATAAGCCTCCATGAGGCTTATTTAAAATGTATTGCTTAGTTAAAACAGACTTTTTTTTATTTAATCTCCCAAGTTTCTTTACCGCGAATTAGTTTATCTAAATCGCCAGCTCCTTTAGCCAAAGCTTCTTGAATTTGTAAAGACATCATTTCTTCATAACAAGGACGATCATTGGTATAAAAAACACCAAATGGTCTTGGGAACACTGCACCCACTTCAGAAGGATTATCAAATAAGCGTGTCAATATTTGTGCTTTATAAAAATCTTTTTCGTCATGAATCCACATATCATCAGCGCTGTATTTGGTTCCGATCTCCACTACTTCTGGACGCATGCCATCAAAACGAATACCCATTTCGCTATTAGCGCCAAAGGTTAAAGGCTTTCCTTGCTCCACATATAATCCATGTACTAGCTTGGTGGCTTTTTCAGTGAACACTTCAAAAGCGCCATCATTGAATATATTACAGTTCTGATAAATTTCTAAAAAGGAAGTGCCTTGATGTTTTTCGGCACGGGCAATCATCGTTTGCATGTGTTTAGGATCACGATCCATGGTACGACCAACAAAACTTGCATCCGCACCCAATGCCAATGCAGCAGGATTAAATGGATGATCAATACTTCCTTGAGGAGAACTCTTGGTTACTTTATTCACTTCAGAAGTAGGAGAATATTGACCTTTGGTCAAACCATAAATTTGGTTATTGAACACTAAAAAGTTAACGTTTAAATTTCTTCTCAACATATGAATGGTATGGTTACCACCAATACTCATAGAATCTCCATCACCCGCAACTATCCAAACACTTAATTCAGGTCTGCTCGCTTTTAAACCACTTGCAATCGCAGTGGCACGACCATGGATCGAATGCATACCATAAGTATTCATATAATATGGGAAACGACTGCTACAGCCAATACCACTAATAATAACAATGTTTTCTTTTGGAACACCAATCGTTGGCATTACTCTTTGTACAGAGGCTAAAATGGAATAATCACCACAACCAGGGCACCAACGTACTTCTTGATCTGTTGCAAAATCTTTAGCTGTTAAGGCAGCAACGGTGCTTTCTATTGTTTCAGTAGACATAGTTAATTCAATTTTTAAGTAGGCAAAATTACATAAAGAAGGTCAATTTAAAGCTATAAAACTTCAAATTATGTGTCGAAATCCGCAGTAAAATAGGGGCAAAAGACAATTCAAAACCCATTTTTTAGGGGAAATGCTTCCACAGACCCTTATTTTACCCTTCTCCCCTTCCAAGTATAGGTTTTTACTTGGCCAAAAAGGCCAGCCAAAATGGTATAAGCAATATGAAGGGGTTGGTATAAAGCAAAGAAGCGTAATTGGGATTGCAAATTGTAAAACTTCGCCACTGGGTCTAAAAAAAATACTTCAAAAAAGATTTTAAATGCTAAGGCAATTAATAAACTTCCATAATGGCCCATAAAAAGCATCCATAAAAAACTAAAATTAAAAAGGTACACTAAAAGCAATACCCAAAAAATAGAACGGTCATCATAAAAACGGGCTTTGCTCGACCATCTAATTCTTTGCATAAAAAATTCTTTCCAGTTTTGCATGGCCTTAGTTAATACAATGGCGCCCGGATGAAATAAATAACCAATCCGATTCGATAAAGTCATTTTCATTTTATGCATTAAAAACATATCATCTCCACTGGCAATCTGATCCACCCCTTGATAACCACCAACAGCAATAAAGGCCGATTTTTCAAAAGCCAAATTGGCCCCATTGCTCATAGAATGTTTGCCAGCGCCCACTGCAGCAGCAGTAATACCTTGCAAGGCTAAAAAATCAAGTAATTGAAATTGATTCAACACTCCCGTTTCTTTAATAAACATTACAGGTGCTGCAACAAAAACAGGTTGATGTTGTTCGATGTATTGATGAAACAACAACAACCAATTGGGGGGCACAATACAATCCGCATCGGTAGTCACAATCCAATTGCCTTTAGCATGCTGCACGGCTTTTTCAATGGCTTTCTTTTTATAGGAACTTATTTCATTGGGTTTAAAATAATCTGCCATACTTAATAAATGCATATTGACATTTTGCTCTTGCAAATTTTTTACAATCAAAGCAGTATCATCTTCAGAAAAATCATCTATAATTATAATTTCAAAAAAATCAGTTGGGTAATTTTGAGCTAAAATAGAGTCTATACAAATTTTAATATTTTCAGATTCGTTACGTGCAGGAATCACCACCGAAAAAAAAGTAGGTTTCGTTAAAAGCTCCTTATTCACCGTAGTCTCTCCTTTAAAATAACGCAAGCTTCCAAACCAATAACGATAGGCCATTAATAAAACAGCATATAAAATGGTTAAAATGGCTACGATCCAATCTAAAAGGGTGTGCATGACACAAAGTTAACCGCTTTTATAAGGAAGAAATAGGATTTTTTGAATGTTTTATTTAAATTGTATACCCATTCAATAGCACTAAAAGACAACCCTACTATGAGCCAACAAAAGCAACTTGTTTTACAAATTCATCCCAAGGACAATGTGTTGGTTGCGCTTGCTAATTTAAAAAAAGGCGACTCCATTGTATACCAAGCTCAAACTTATATTTTAAAAGAGGACGTTGCAGAAAAACATAAATTTTTTATTCAGCCCTTATTAAAAGGAGGGCTCATTACTATGTATGGAATAACGGTAGGTAAAATTACTACCGAACAGGTAGCAGTGGGCGAAAGAATGTCTGTAGAAAATACCAAACACGAAGCCGATGCTTATGCTTATCGAAATGTAAATTACCAATGGCAAGCGCCGGATGTAAGTAAATATAAAAACAAAACCTTTAACGGGTATCACCGAAGCGATGACAAAGTAGGTACCGCTAATTATTGGCTGTTTATTCCAACAGTGTTTTGTGAAAATAGAAATTTAGATGTAATCAAAGAAGCCTTGCATTATGCATTGGGTTATACCATTACCGATAAATACAAAGCATTTGCCGAACTGGTGGTGAATAATATGGGCAATGAAAAAAATATATTGATAGATGAGCAAACAGCCCATGCGCCGCAACACAAAAGAGTTTTTAAAAATATAGATGGCATCAAATTTTTAAACCACAATGGAGGATGCGGTGGTACTAGGCAAGACTCTGCCACCCTAAGTGATTTATTGGCTGCCTATGCCGATCACCCCAATGTAGCAGGCATTACCATGTTAAGCTTAGGTTGTCAACATTTGCAAATTGATGATTTTAAAAAAGAGCTAACTACCAGAAATCCAAAATTCAATAAGCCTTTGCTTGTATTTGAACAACAGCAATCACAAAGCGAAGAACAATTAATTAAGTCGGCCATACAATCTACGATCAAAGAATTAATTGAAGTCAATAAAATAGAAAGAAAAGCAGCACCCTTAAGTAAATTATGTATTGGTGTAAAATGCGGAGGAAGCGATGGCTTTAGTGGTATATCTGCCAACCCCGCGGTGGGTCATACTGCAGATTTATTGGTGGCTTTAGGAGGACAAATATTATTAGCAGAATTTCCAGAGCTCTGTGGTGCAGAACAAGAATTAATAGATAGATGTGTGGATGAACAAACAGCCACTAAATTTATTCGATTGATGGAGGACTATAATAAAATGGCTCATGCAGTAGGTAGTGGATTTCATATGAACCCTTCCCCTGGTAATATTAAAGATGGTTTGATAACTGACGCCATCAAAAGTGCAGGCGCTTGTAAAAAAGGAGGTACTGCTCCTGTGGTGGATGTATTGGATTATACCGAACCAGCTACCAAAGCGGGTTTGAGCTTGGTGTGTACGCCAGGCAACGACGTAGAAGCCACTACAGGAAAAGCGGCAAGTGGCGCCACATTAATTTTATTTACCACCGGCTTAGGTACACCAACAGGCAACCCAGTATGTCCAGTAATTAAAATTGCTACCAATACCAAGCTCGCCAATAAAATGTCAGACATTATAGATATCAATACTGGCGATATTATTGATGGCATTAAAACCATCGAACAAATGGGAGAAGAAATTTTAGCGTATTGTATTCTTGCTGCTAGTGGAGAAGTGATTCCCAAGGCAGTGCAATTACAACAAGACGATTTTATTCCATGGAAAAGAGGTGTTTCCTTATAAACAAAAAATAAAAATGAACCAATATGTTTTTACTAAATAATAAAACAGCAGTAGTAACAGGAGGCGGAAGTGGGATTGGAAAAGAAGTCTGTGTGGTATTGGCAAAACAGGGCGCCAAAGTATATGTAATAGATGTAAATAAAGAGCAAGCCGAAGCAACGGTACAGGAAATTGAAAAAAATGAAGGTCAAGCAAAAGCTATTGCCATTGATGTGACCGATCAAGCAGCCATGAAAAAAACCTATGAAGCCTTTGGTAGCATACATATCATGGTCAATTGTGCAGGCATCTCTCATATTGGTAATGCCATCAATACGAACCAAGAAGATTTTGAAAAAATATTTAATGTGAATGTTAAAGGCGTGTACAATAGTTTGCATGCAGGAATTCCAGTGATGCAAAAATCGGGAGGCGGCGTTATTGTAAACATAAGTTCGGTGGTAGCTAAAGTAGGTATATCTGATCGTTTTGCATATGGCATGAGCAAAGGCGCGGTGCATGCCATGACATTAAGTGTAGCCAAAGATTTTATCAAAGAAGGCATTAGGTGCAATAGTATCTCACCAGGTAGAGTGCACACGCCATTTGTAGATGGATTCTTAAAAAAGAATTACCCAGGCAAAGAAACAGAAATGTTTGAAAAATTATCAAAAACACAACCTATTGGAAGAATGGGTAAACCCATTGAGATTGCGCATCAGGTTTTGTACTTATGCAGTGATGAAGCAGGTTTTATAACAGGAAGCGATTATTGCATTGATGGAGGGTTTACTACTTTAAACAGTTAAGCGATAAAAAATAAATAAAATGAAATTAATACGATTTGGAAAAGAGGGACAAGAAAAACCAGGTGTACATATAGATGGAACCAACTATGATGTAAGTGCATTTATAAAAGATTACGATGAAAGTTTTTTCGCCCAACAAGGTTTGGATAAATTAGCAGAAGTAGTAGCCAAAGAAAAATTGACGCCTATTAGCAGTAAGGAAAGAATAGGATCAGCAGTTGCAAGGCCTTCAAAAATTTTATGCATTGGATTAAATTATGCCAAGCATGCCAAAGAAACAGGAGCAGCCATTCCAACAGAGCCTATTTTATTTATGAAATCCACTACTTCCTTAACAGGTCCATTTGACAATATCATCATTCCAAAAAATTCAGAAAAAACAGATTGGGAAGTAGAGCTAGCGGTAGTTATTGGCAAAAAAGCAAGTTATGTAAGTGAAGCTGCTGCGATGAATTATGTAGCAGGGTATGTACTACACAATGATGTAAGCGAAAGGGCTTTTCAATTAGAACGTGGTGGTACCTGGGACAAAGGAAAAGGTTGTGATAGCTTTGCACCATTGGGTCCTTGGATGGTTACTAAAGATGAAATTGCAAGCCCGCATAATTTAAGATTGTGGTTAAGTTTAAATGGAAAGATGATGCAAGACAGCAATACCGATGATCTAATATTTAATATTCCACAACTTATTTCTTACTGCAGTCATTTTATGACCTTATTACCTGGCGATGTGATCAGTACGGGAACCCCTGCTGGTGTTGGATTAGGCTTTAGTCCCAATATTTATTTAAAACCAGGAGATGTAGTAGAATTAGGTATAGATGGTTTAGGCACAAGTAAACAAACCGTAGTTGCATATCAACCATAAGAATTAGAAAGTATGAAAATAATTGACACCCATCAACACTTTTGGAATTACGATGCCACAAGACATGATTGGATCAATGAAGACATGAGGGCCATTAAAAAAGATTTTTTACCAGAACAACTAGCCCCAATTTTAAAAGAAAATAAAGTGGAAGGATGTGTTAGTGTGCAAGTAGATCAAACGACTGAGGAAACAGATTTTTTATTGGCACTTGCTAAAGAGCATTCCTTTATAAAGGGTGTAGTGGGCTGGGTAGATTTGCGAGCATCCAATTTAGAAGATAAATTAGAAAATTATAAGGATGCAAAAGCACTCAAAGGATTTAGACATATTATACAAGGACAAGCGGCCGGGTTTATGTTGCAACCAAATTTAATTCAAGGCTTAAAAAAATTAGCAACGCGGAATTATTCCTATGATTTATTAATATATGCGCATCAATTAAAAGAAGCCAACGAATTAATTAAACAAGTAACTGAACTACCTATTGTAATAGATCATTTGGCCAAACCCAATATAAAAAATAACGAGATCGAAGATTGGAAAAAAGAAATCACTGCGCTTGCAAAATATCCAAATGTATATTGTAAAATAAGTGGTATGGCTACAGAAGCCAACTGGGAAACCTGGGCCATGGCTGGTTTACAACCGTATTTAGATACGGTGGTGGAGGCGTTCGGTACCGAAAGAATTATGTTTGGAAGCGATTGGCCGGTATGTTTGGTCGCTAGCTCTTATGCAAAATGGTTAAAGGGGGTACAAAAATATTTCAATACTTTTAGTAGCACAGAACAAGAAGCTATTTTTGCAGGCAATGCAATAAAATTTTATAAACTTTAAATTATGGACTTACAACTACAAGGAAAAATAATTCTCGTATCGGGCGGTGCAAGAGGCATTGGCGAAGGTATTACTAATATACTCGCAGCAGAAGGCGCTATACCAATTATCATAGGAAGAAGTGAAGAACATAATATGGCATTGGTCAAAGCCATTCAGCAACAAGGTTATCAAGCCGATCAAGTAGTAGCAGAATTAACCCATCCAAGTGAATGTGAAAATGCCATCAAAAAAATAATTGCAAAGCACGGTACTATTGATGGATTAGTGAATAACGCTGGAGAAAATGATAGCATCGGTTTAGAAAAAGGCAATTATGAATTGTTTATGAAAAGCTTACATAAAAATGTGGTGCATTATTATTTATTAGCACATCATGCGCTACCCTATTTAATAAAATCAAAAGGCAATATTGTCAATATCAGTTCCAAGACTGCCGAAACTGGACAAGGTGGAACTTCTGCTTATGCTGCTGCCAATGGAGGCAGAAATGCACTCACCAGAGAATGGGCAGTTGAATTATTAAAGTATGGTATTCGTGTAAATTCAGTCATTGTTGCGGAATGTTATACGCCACTCTATGAAAGGTGGATACAAACCTTACCTAATCCTGAAGAGAAACTAAAATCTATCCAAGATAAAATTCCATTGGGCAAACGTTTCACTACCAAAGAAGAAATAGCCAATACCGTCGCCTTTTTACTATCTGAAAAATCAAGCCATACCACAGGGCAGTTATTATATGTGGACGGCGGTTATGTCCATTTAGACAGGGCTTTGGAATAAAATTGGAATAATTAACCCTATTTTAGCCCCTTTTCATTTTGAGCAAAATGACCCATTTTTAAGCAAAAACAGGTCAAATTCTAATAAAATGGACAAAAAAGTCCAAATTATTAGCCAAATCAACAAAA
>CANHLZ010000070.1 GCA_947461595.1 Bacteroidota bacterium
AAGCCGGATACAAAGCGCGCAGCCAAAAAGGTGTTTTTACTAAATACATACCCAAAGATAAATAGTTCTTTTGCCCATTTGAATATTATCTTTGTGTAAATAAAAAAGAGCATGGATTCAAAGGTTAGAGTCAGGTTTGCACCCTCCCCAACAGGCGGCCTACACTTAGGCGGGGTAAGAACTGTATTGTTTAATTACTTATTTGCAAAGCATCATGGCGGGGAGTTTATTTTAAGGATAGAAGACACCGATCAAACCCGTTTTGTGGCGGGTGCTGAACAATATATTATAGACACTTTAAACTGGTGTGGACTTGTCCCAGACGAAAGCCCATTGCATGGTGGCGCTTATGGCCCCTACCGACAAAGCGAACGCAAAGCCATTTATACCCAATATGCAAATACTTTAATTGAAAAAGGTTTTGCTTATTACGCATTTGATACCCCAGAAGATTTAGAAGAGAAAAGAAAACAGGTGCCTAATTTTCAATACAGTCGTGCGCATAGAATGGAAATGAAAAATTCTATTTCCTTGGCTAATAGCGAAGTGAGTGAATTATTGAAAAAAAATACACCCTATGTAATCCGTATAAAAATACCTGACGAAGAAGAAGTAGTATTTACCGATATTATTAGAGGCGAAGTTCGATTTGATGTAAGCACTGTTGATGATAAAGTTTTATTAAAAGCCGATGGCATGCCTACTTATCATTTGGCCGTGGTGGTGGATGATTATTTAATGAAAATAACCCACGCTTTTAGAGGAGAAGAGTGGTTGCCAAGCGCGCCGGTACATATATTATTATGGAAGTATTTATTTGGACTGGATAAAATGCCTAAATGGGCGCATTTGCCATTGATATTAAAACCAGAAGGCAGTGGTAAATTAAGCAAGCGAGATGGAGAACGTTTAGGCTTCCCAGTGTTTGCAATGGATTGGAGCGATCCTACTACCAAAGAAACGACTGTTGGATTTAAGGAAAAAGGATTTTTACCCGAGGCCTTCATTAATTTCCTAGCCATGTTGGGTTGGAATGATGGCAGCGATAAAGAAATATTTACGATAGAAGAATTGATTGCCGCTTTTGATTTAGAGAGAGTGCATAAAGGGGGGGCCAAGTTTGATTACGAAAAAGCTAAATGGTTCAACCAAGAATGGATTAAGAAAACCGATAACAAAATATTAGCGGATTTATTGCAACCCTTTTTTGACCATGCAAAAATTGAAATACACGAGCGCTCTTATTTAATTAAGGTAATTGGTATGGTAAAAGATCGTTGCCATTTACTAACTGATTTTATTTCGCAAAGCAGTTTCTTTTTTGTAGCACCTACAACTATAGATACTTCAGCCATTTTACCAAAATGGGAAGAAAAGAAGCATTCTTTTTTTACAGCCCTTGCCCAATCATTCCAAGAAATGAGTAGTAAGCCTTTAGCTGCCGACTTAGAAGCTCATTTTAAAACATTGGCCGCAACGCATGAAATAAAACCAGGCGATTTATTATTACCTCTAAGAATTATGCTAGTAGGTGGTAAATTTGGTCCAGGTGTTTTTGACATTATCGAATCTATTGAAATACCAGATACGATAAAAAGAATTGAACACAGTTTGCAATTACTTTCAGGAAAATAATGTAACTTAATAGCAATGAAACCCATTAGAGTATTAGTAGCAAAAGTTGGATTGGACGGTCATGACCGTGGTGCCAAAATAATAGCTACTGCCCTACGCGATGCAGGTATGGAAGTTATTTACACTGGTCTGCGTCAAAGCCCTGAAATGGTGGTACAAGCTGCTTTACAAGAAGATGTGGACGCCATTGGTATTAGTATTTTATCGGGAGCGCACATGACTGTTTTTCCAAAAGTGTATCAAATGATGCAAGAAAAAGGATTAACCAATGTCCTATTAACAGGGGGTGGAATTATTCCCGAAGAAGACAATATTAAATTAAGAGATATGGGTATTGGAACCTTGTTTGCACCTGGCGCTAACACGGCCGATATTGCTAGCTATATAAAAGATTGGGTTGCCACACGAGAAAAATAAATTGCTTTTTTAACCTTATAAAATTGCTACTATGTCCTCCTTTCAAACTTTGTTTACAAAAATGGAAGATCATACACTGATCATTACCATTAATCGTCCTGACAAATTAAATGCATTGAACCAACAAGTCATGAAGGACTTAGATGCGGTCATGGATAGAGTGTATAAATTTCCAGAAATTAAAAGTGTAGTGATAACGGGAGCAGGTTTAAAAAGTTTCGTTGCTGGTGCCGATGTAAAAGAATTTGAATCCTTATCTAAAGCAGATGCTACTGCGCTTGCTAAAAGAGGACAAGATGTTTTCTTTAAAATAGAACATTCTCCCAAACCAGTGATTGCTTGTGTCAATGGATTTGCATTAGGTGGCGGTTGCGAATTAGCCATGGCTTG
Source organism: Bacteroidota bacterium (assembly GCA_947461595.1). Taxonomy (GTDB): domain Bacteria; phylum Bacteroidota; class Bacteroidia; order Chitinophagales; family Chitinophagaceae; genus Sediminibacterium. The sequence goes on from CANHLZ010000070.1 coordinate 2,443, forward strand.
TCATTTTATTATTGCTTCAGAAAGTGCAGTATTTGGACAACCAGAAGTTAACTTAGGTATCATGGTAGGTTATGGTGGTTCACAAAGACTTACCCAAAGAGTAGGTAAAGGGCGTGCCATGGAATTAGTGATTACAGGTAAAACCATCAATGCCACCCAGGCCATGAATTACGGATTAGTAAATTATGTGGTTCCTCAAACTGAATTATTAGACAAAGCTTTCTCCATATTAAGAGTATGTCATGAAAAAGCACCTTTGTCAGTGGCTAATTCCATTAAAGCGGTAAACGCTGCTTGGAATGAAGCTGAAAATGGCTACGACATAGAAGCTAAACTATTCGGCGAATGCTTTACAACGCATGACGCTAAAGAAGGCATCACCGCATTTGTAGAGAAAAGAAAGCCCGAATTCAAAGGGAATTAATCACACCTTTCTTACCTTTGCATTACCAAATTTTACATTATGGAATACAGAATTGAGAAAGATACGATGGGTGAAGTAAAAGTACCCGCCAATGTTTATTGGGGTGCTCAAACACAAAGAAGTATTGACAACTTTAAAATAGCGCAGGATATTAATAGAATGCCTAAGGAGATTATTAAAGCATTCGCGTATTTAAAAAAAGCCGCCGCCTTAACTAATTTAGATGCGGGCGTTTTACCCAAAGAAAAATCTGACTTAATTGGCCAAGTATGTGATGAAATTATTGCAGGCAAATTAGATGATCAATTTCCATTAGTAGTATGGCAAACAGGAAGTGGCACACAAAGCAATATGAATTTAAATGAAGTAATTGCTTACCGTGCACACGTGATTAAAGGTGGAAGTTTAAGTGATAAAGAAAAATTCTTACACCCCAACGACGACGTAAATAAATCTCAATCTTCTAACGACACCTTTCCTACTGCGATGCATATTGCAGCCTATCAAATTTTAACACAAACGACCATTCCTGGTATCACTGCTTTAAAAAATACTTTAGAAGCAAAGAGTAAGGAATTTATGCAAATAGTTAAAATAGGTCGTACCCATTTTATGGATGCAACCCCTTTAACATTGGGTCAAGAAATAAGTGGATATGTAAGTCAATTGAATCATGGATTAAAAGCCATCAACAATACCCTTCCGCATTTAAGTGAACTAGCACTAGGTGGCACTGCAGTAGGTACTGGCATTAATACACCTAAAGGTTATTCAGAAAATGTTGCCAAGCATATTGCTACATTAACAGGACTGCCTTTTATCACTGCCGAAAATAAATTTGAGGCATTGGCTGCACACGATGCCATTGTTGAATCACATGGTGCTTTAAAAACAGTGGCCGTAAGTTTAATGAAGATTGCAAATGATGTGCGCATGTTATCCTCTGGACCAAGAAGTGGTATTGGTGAACTTTTTATACCAGATAACGAACCAGGTTCTTCTATCATGCCAGGAAAAGTAAACCCTACGCAAAGCGAAGCACTAACCATGATTGCTGCACAAGTAATGGGGAATGACGTTGCTATTAATATTGGAGGATCGATGGGACATTTTGAATTAAATGTTTTCAAGCCCGTGATGATCTATAATTACTTACACAGCGCTCGCTTAATTGGAGATGGCTGCCTAAGCTTTAATGAAAAATGTGCTGTAGGCTTAGCTCCTATCGAAGCCAATATAAACAAACACGTTAATAATAGCTTGATGTTAGTAACTGCACTCAATACTAAAATTGGTTATTACAAAGCAGCAGAGATTGCACAAAAAGCACATAAAGAAGGTACCACTTTAAAAGAGATGGCCGTTAAGCTTGGCTATGTCACTCCCGAAGAATTCGACGCCTGGGTGATCCCAAAAGATATGGTAGGCTTGTAGAAGAAGATTCTAAAGTGAATAAGATTCAAAGAGAATCAATACTATTTCGAACGAACATTTGAGCGAAGCGATTGAGAGAGAGAAATAGGTATTTATTCTCTTGAATAACTTAATTTAAAATACTCTTTCTCCGTTCAAATAAGTCTTCAACACTTTCACTTGCAAAATACTATCGCTAGGAACTTTCATTAAGTCTTTATCTAATAAAATAAAGTCGGCTTTCTTACCCACTTCAATACTACCTACTTGTTTTTCCATACGATTGGCTTTTGCAGCCCATATGGTCATGCCACGAATGGTTTGCTCACGCGTTAATGCATTCTCCATTTGAAAGCCAACTGCAGGAAACCCTTTTGCATCCTGTCTTGCAACAGCTGCTAAAAATGTTTTAAAAGGATTAATTTCTTCTACAGGGAAGTCGGTACCGAGTGGCAACCAATTATTTTGTTCTAGCAATTGTTTAAACGCATAGCCGCCTTTTAATCTTTCAGCACCCAATCTTTCTGCGGCCCAATACATATCACTGGTCGCATGGGTAGGCTGTACCGAAGGCACAATACTATTGTCACCAAACAAATGAAAATCTGCCGGATGCATAATTTGAGCATGTTCAATTCTCCATCTTTTATCATTCTTGCCTTTTAAATATTTAGCATAAATATTTAAAATAATTCGGTTGGCACTATCACCAATCGCATGTGTACACATTTGAAAATCGGTGTTAATTAATTTAGCAGCAAGGCTATCAAAATGAGCAGGGCTACTTAATAAAAAGCCCGGCCAGCCTGCTTTATCGGAATAAGGTTGCAACAAACAAGCACCTCTTGAACCTAGTGCACCATCACCGTATACTTTGATCCCCTTTACCATTAATTTATCTGTTATATATCCGCCATCTGTAAAATATTTTGAAGTATAGGTACTTGGCTTATCACTTAACATCACATACAAACGCATTTTTAAATCATTCGATTTTTGTAAGGCGTCTATCCTATCCACCTCCTCTGGACTCAATCCGCAATCGGTAATGGTGGTTAATCCTGTTGCAAAACAATTTTGTTGAGCTGCTGTTAACCAATCTTTATAATCTTCCTGGGTTGCTGCAGGCACTTGTTTTTCTATGACACCCACTGCATTGTCAATTAATAATCCTGTTAACTTTCCTGCTTGCATCGTAAACTGTCCACCTTCAATAGTTTGTCCAGCTTTAACACCCGCCAACTGTAATGCAACATCATTGGCAATGCTTGCATGGCCGTCTACTCTTTCTAAAATAACAGGTCTGTCAGGAAATAATAAATTTAATTCAGCATTGGTAGGGAATTGTTTGCCAGGAAAACGATTCTGATCCCATCCCCTTCCTCTAATCCATCCTTTACCCGGATGCTTTACAGCAAAGGCTTTCACTCTTTCAATAGCTTCTTGCCAACTAGGAACAAACATTAAGTCAACTGCGTATAAGGATTGCCCATAGCCTAAAAAATGCGCATGCGCATCTATAAAACCTGGATAGATGATTGCATCATTTGCATTCACAACACTATCCGATTGATACTCTTTTAAAATGTCATCGTTGCTGCCCACTGCTACTATTTTACCATCCTGTATAGCCATCGCTTCTGCTACACCAAAGTCATTATTGACTGTATAAATTTGTGCATGATGCACAATTAAATCTACTCTTTGATTAATACATGCACTAAATAATAGTACTGTTACGAAAGCAATTAATAAACGCATAGTAATAGTTTGAGAAAATAAAAGTAAGTAAAAAAACTAGTTCAGCAATTCGCAAGGCTTAAGCCCCGTATGCTTTTTAAAGGCAGCCGAAAAATGAGAGATAGAAGAATACCCTAATAAAGCAGAGACATCAGTCACGCTTAATGATTTTTCATACAACAAATACTTAGCGTGTTCCATTCTTTGTTGTTGGTAAAAATCAAATATAGTAGTGCCAAAAACTTCCTTAAATCCTTTCTTTAAATAGCACTCATTCATGGCCACTTTGCGGCTCAATTCCTTTATGGTAATTGGGTCTCCAATATGTTGTAATAAAAATTCACGTGCTTGATAAATACTTTCCCTACCTCTGTCATCTGCTAAAAACTTACAAGTAAACATCACTTCTTTTTCTTCCACAATGCTTTCTACACTGTATACCAACAATTCATGAATTTTAGCATTCACGAAAATATTTTCTAAAGAACCGCTGTAACTATGATTTAATAAGGCGTCTAAGGTTAAACGCTTTTTTAAACTTAAAGGAAATGTTTTAGTAAAATTATCGGTGTGCTTAAATGCCAGCAACTCATCTTTCTTATTATTTGTTTTTACATTATGCACAAACTGATGTAAAAAAGTAGCGGTAAAATGAAAAGAGAAAACATCCACAGTTTTCATTGGACCCATGCAATCTGCAGTAGGCAATTGATTGCACCCACCGCAAACCTTATTGTCGCAGTACCTGTTGCCCGATATACAGAACCTTAATTCAAGGTAGTTCTCCTTGGGTTTATTGGCATTGTAATGGTAAACAAACATGCCAGTATCTTCTGCCGCCCAAGCATCCTGTGCCATATATCTTTTAATCTGGTACTGAGTAGACCCAGGAATTCGCTGCTCTTTGCTATACAGCAAAGCCATCCCCCCAAATTCTTGAGGTGTATTTACCTGTTTTAAAAGCTCTTGAACCTGTGTCATAATAGCAAAATTAACACATTAACGGTAAAGGAACTATTCGTGACCAAATAGTGACCAAAAAATGACTTAGAAAATAGCCAATTTTTAGACTAAAAAACTATGCACAAAATGGCTAAAATGGGGATAACTAAATTGACCTCAAAAAAGGCTTTAAACCCTTAATTATCTTAAGTTTGTATGCATTCGGAATGCATCGAAAAACAAACCAATTTTAATACATTTATGTCCAACGATTTACAGTCCAACGAATCAGCAGAAAATAAGAATTATGGCGCCGACAGTATTCAGGTTTTAGAGGGCCTAGAAGCCGTTAGAAAAAGACCCGCTATGTATATTGGCGACGTGGGCTCTAAAGGCCTTCACCACCTTGTATATGAGGTAGTTGACAACTCTATCGATGAAGCCTTAGCTGGCTATTGCTCTCATATTGAGGTGAATATTCACGAGGACAACTCTATAAGCGTGCAAGACAATGGTCGCGGTATTCCTACTGCCATGCATACTAAAGAGAAGCGTTCGGCTTTGGAGGTAGTAATGACCGTGCTTCACGCGGGCGGTAAATTTGATAAAAACACTTACAAAGTATCGGGCGGTTTGCACGGTGTAGGAGTAAGTTGCGTAAACGCATTAAGTAAAAAGTTATTAGTAACTGTTGAAAGAGAGGGTAAAATATTTGAACAAGAATATGCTATTGGTGCACCACAATATGCTGTGAGAGAAATTGGTACCAGTGAAAAAACTGGAACACGTGTTCACTTCTGGCCTGACTTAACCATCTTTCAAGAATCAGTTTACAAAAGAGAAATTTTAGAAAGTCGCTTACGCGAACTTTCTTACTTGAATAAAAGAATCAGCATTACCATTACCGACCTTAGAGAAAAAGATGAAACTGGAAATTTCTATACTAAGAATTTTTACAGCGAAGGGGGTATCGTAGAATTTGTTCAAATGCTAGATAAAAACGGAAATAGAAATCCTATTATCTCTCAACCCTTATACGTAGAAGGCTTAGACGAAGCCTCTAATGTAATGGTAGAAGTAGCTTTAACTTACAATGACGATTTTAAAGAAAATATTTTTTCTTATGTTAACAATATCAATACCATCGAAGGCGGTACACACGTAACGGGTTTTAGAACAGCGCTTACACGTGTGTTTAAAAGTTATGGCGATAAGGAAGGTTTATTTGAAAGAGCTAAAGTAACTGTGGAGGGAGATGATTTTAGAGAAGGTTTAAGTGCGATTATTTCCGTAAAAGTTCCAGAACCACAATTCGAAGGACAAACAAAAACGAAATTAGGAAACAGTGAAGTAAGCGGCGTGGTGCAAACTACCGTTTCTCGTGTATTAGAAGCTTACCTTGAAGAGAATCCGAAAGAAGCGAAGTATGTTATCTCTAAAATTATTTTAGCAGCTCAAGCGCGTGTGGCTGCAAAGAAAGCACGTGATATGGTGCAACGCAAAACAGTTCTTACTGGCGGTGGCTTACCAGGAAAATTGGCCGATTGCTCTGATAGAGATCCAGAAAGATGCGAATTGTATTTAGTCGAAGGAGATTCGGCGGGCGGAACAGCGAAGCAAGGTCGCGATAGAGGCTATCAAGCCATTTTACCTTTACGTGGTAAAATATTGAACGTTGAAAAAGCCATGGAGCATAAAATATACGAAAATGAGGAGATTAGAAATATGTATACCGCTTTAGGTGTTACTGTGGGTACACCCGAAGATCCTAAAGCTTTAAACATTACCAAGCTTCGTTACCATAAGTTAATCATCATGACCGATGCCGACGTGGATGGTTCTCACATTGCTACCCTAATCCTTACTTTCATTTTTAGATACATGACCGAGCTCGTGCAAAACGGATATGTTTATATTGCGCAACCTCCTTTGTACTTAGTGAAGAAAGGAAAGGATCAAGAATATGCCTACAGCGAAGAGCAAAGAAAAGCCTTGGTGATTAAATTAGGCGCAGGCAAAGAAGATGCAGTTACCATTCAACGTTACAAAGGTTTGGGTGAAATGAATGCAGACCAATTATGGGAAACTACCATGGATCCAGCCCGCAGAACCCTTAAACAAGTGACCATTGAAAGCGCTGCCGAAGCCGACCGAATTTTTAGCATGCTGATGGGGGACGACGTGGCGCCAAGGAGAGAATTCATCGAGACCCATGCCAAATACGCTAAAATAGACGCTTAAGACCTGTATTTTATACGATTTTTGGCGATTTTAACAAAAAATCAAGCCAATCCGTAAATGAATCCCCATAAATGACCTACTTTCAATTAGAAATATTCACTTTAAAATTTATACAAAATGGACACTTCAAAAATGATTAAAGCGTATTGCTTAAAAACAAAAGAAAAAAATGTACCAAT
>CANHLZ010000071.1 GCA_947461595.1 Bacteroidota bacterium
ACCTTTTGCTATTTCGTTTTTCCATTTGATAACATCTATGCTGATATCTCCTGCACAATCTCTAACATGACCAACGCCCATCGCAATATACAAGGGCAGTAGCATTTCGTTCTCGGCTTTTAAAGTGTCTCCGCCAAAATGAACGTGCATATCCCAAAGCGATGGCATGATGTATTTCCCTGTAGCATCAATAGTTTCATTAGAGGAATAAGTTTTGCGCAGTGGTGCCAAACTTATTTCAACTATTTTATTTTTTTGAATAGCAATAAAGCTATGTAGGATAATTTTATTATTTACAATATCAATAATATTTACATTATTGATAATAAGGTCTGCTTTTTTAAGTTGTGCATTGGTATTTAATGCAATTGTAATAAAAAACAGGGAATAGGTTAAGAACTTCATATTAATTTAGTTGTCTTTATTTATTTTCTCCAATCCCAAAGTACAATATCCCAACCAATGCCTCCATATTCAATGGTATGTATTATATTGAAACCTGTTTTTAAATGTGCTTTTATGGATCTTGGATTTTCTTGCGCTACATCGGTTATTAAATATTTAAATTCTTTGCTTAAACATTCTTGATAATAAGTATACATTTTTTGTACTAGTCCTATGCTACGATAAGCTTTGCCAACACAGAGTTGTCCTACTAAAATGTATTTGATATCTTTTAAAGAGTCATCCTTGTAATTTAAAGCGTCAATGGAATCAAATAGGCTATCTAGTAATGGATGTTGTCCATAACTGTCTTTAGTAGTTACAATTACATAGCCGGCTATTTTATCGCCATCCTTGGCAATGATGGAAGGTTGAAATTGATGCATTTGTTGTAATGTCTCCATCGAATATTCGGCTGTTAAAAAACCTTCTTTGCCAGCTTCTGTTTCACCAATGAGTTTCCTTAAGTTTTCTCTTTGTAATAATCGAATACCTTCTAATTCAGCATCATTAGTAACACGAAAAATTTCAATCATAGTTGTTGACTTTTCTTTATAAAATTATATAAATCATATTTCGCTCCTGTTTTAAGTTGAGCGCTATAAATCCCATTTATTCCAGAAGTAAAATAAGCAACCACACTTGCAATACCCACAAAAACACCTGCCTCCCAACCAAATAGCTCCATACCCATCACTATAGAGGCGATGGAGCAATGGGTGGCACCTGCAAATACTGCCACAAAGCCCATCCCTGCAAGCAGCGCCAAAGGAAGTGGGATAAACCAAATAAGCATACTTCCCAAAGTTGCGCCTATAAAAAATAAGGGGGTTACTTCGCCACCTTTAAAGCCAGCACTTAAAGTAAAACTGGTAAGAAGTATTTTGATGGCAAAATCAAAATTGCCGGCAGGTGTAAGAAATGCATTTGAAATAGAGGGGATTCCTAATCCAATATATTTTGTCGAGTTGGTTAAAACTATAAATAAAGCAATAAAAATACCGCCCAGAAATGGACGCACTGGTGCAAATTTTATTTTTGAAAATAAAGCTTCAAATATTTTTCCTGAGTATGAAAATGCAAAAGCAGTTAATCCAAAAATTAATCCTGCTACCACAGTCCATGATAAATTAGTAAAGGAAATAGAGGGGACAGCAGGAATACTATAAATAGTATGCTTTACTTGCCATGCCAAGCAAATATAATGAGCGCAATAAGCAGTAAAAATACTTGGCAGTATATTATCTATTTTCATTTTCCTAAATGTCATAATCTCTAATGCAAAAATAGCAGCTGCCAAGGGGGTTCCAAAAACAGCAGCAAAGCCTGAACTAATACCTATTATTAAAATGGTTTTTCTTTCTTCATTATTTAATTTAAACCAATTGGTAAATTGGTCAGCAATCGAACCGCCCATTTGAACAGCAGTACCTTCACGTCCTGCAGAACCTCCAGCAATATGGGTGAGTAAGGTGCTTAAAAAAACAAGCGGGGCCATCAAAAAAGGAATGGGCTTTACATTTAAATCGGCTTCGACTGCTTGGTGGGTTTCTAATATTAAATTATTTCCTTTTTTACTTTCGGCTCCATAATAATGATAAGCGAGTCCAATCGCCAATCCAATAATAGGTAAAAGATTAACGACCCAAATATGATTGGATCTCCAAAGGGTTACCCAATCCAGAGATATTAAAAATAAGGCAGTGGCAGATCCTACTAGGCTGCCTATGAGGATACAAATGGCTATCCATTTTAGGATAAATAAAAAACTAATATTTAATTTTTTTTGTTGCATTGTAAGAGCCATAATTTCAATTATGCATTATCGTCATTCGTTTTCTGAACCTTCTTTTTACTTAACATTACAATTGCAATAATCACCCAAACAATATTCACTAACATCGAAGGGTAGGCTTGATGATAATAAGTATTTACGACAAAGAAAACACCTCCAATGATATTGGCGACAACATATAGTATGTTATTGGCTGCTAGTCTGCCTGTAATATTTAGGGCATAGGATCCTACTATTAATATAGAGCCAATCCAGCCTAAAACTTCTATTAATACACTCATGCAATGAAATTAAGTTAAATAGCATAAAAAGGGTGCATTAATGATGTTTAAACTTTCAACAAAATCCAAAATTTTGACTAATTTTAATATTGTATGGAAACATCGTATAAAAAATTATTAGAAAATAATAAAAAGTGGGTTGCAGACCAATTGGCTCTAGATCCTGTTTATTTTCAAAAATTGGCCAATAGCCAAAATCCTGAATATTTATGGATAGGCTGTTCGGATAGCCGAGTGCCTGCCAATCAAATTACCGGCACTTTGCCTGGTGATATTTTTGTACACCGCAATATTGCCAATATGGTTATCCATAGCGATATGAATATGCTTAGTGTTTTATCCTACGCAGTAGAAGTGTTAAAAGTGAAACATATTATTGTTTGTGGACATTATGGTTGTGGAGGTGTATTGGCCGCAATGGAAAACAAACAGTTTGGATTAATTGATAACTGGCTTAGGCATATTAAAGATGTATATCGCTTACATTTTAAAGAATTAGATTCCATTACAGATACTAAAATAAGAGCTAATAGATTGGTGGAATTAAATGTAATTGAACAAGTGCAAGACTTAGGGAAAACTTCCATCGTTCAAAATGCATGGAAAAGAGAACAGCCTTTACATTTACATGGCTGGGTGTATGATGTTAAAGATGGTATTATAAAAGACCTAGATGTCAATTTTAAAGGCACCAGCGACTTGCACAGTGTTTTCCACTTGGATTAATGTTTCTAAATATTGCTACGAAAAATTTCTTTTTGGTTTTACATGTATGCAAATAGCAACTACACATAAAATTTTTTATATACCAACCAAAGAAAATCTTAAATTAATTAGGGTTTCCAAACATTTAATAATTTGATTTTTTATTGGATAATTTGCTTTGATTTTCAATTACTTATAATAAATTAGGGGCTAGCCCTACTTCCCGCTTAGAGTTAATACTAAGTTCACACTGTGGTAACATTCCGATAACATTGAAGTCTAATATTTGCGGTATAAATAATTATACTGTGAAAAGGTTATTACTACTAATTGGATTTATCGGAATTGCATTTATATCTCAAGCTCAAAAAGCAAAATTGACTGGTAAGATTACTAGTACAAAAAACGAAGCGCTTTCTAGTGTTACGCTTACGTTAAAATCAGACAAAACGCAGGTTGCTAAAACAGATATTGAAGGAAGATATAGTTTTACTATTGATGTAGCTAAGAACTATACATTGGTTTTAACTTATGTAGGCTATAAAAATAAGACCGTTCAAGATATTAAAGCAAATACTGCTGGTGAAGAATTAGTAGTTGATGTTTTATTAGAAGAAGCTAATTCAAAACTAGCTGATGTCACCGTATCCGCTAATAGGTCATCTAATAAAGGGGCTACTGATAATGCCTTAATTGCTTTTCAAAAAAACACGAATACAGTAGCTTCAGTTATTTCTGCGGAGACCATTAAAAGAAGCCCAGATCGTAATACTGCTGAAATCCTAAAAAGAACACCAGGTGCTTCTATACAAGAAGGTAAATATATTATTGTAAGAGGTTTGGCGGATCGTTATAACCAAGCCATGTTAAATGGGATTTTATTAACTAGTACAGAAGCGGATCGTAAGACATTTTCTTTTGATTTATTCCCTTCTCAAATTATTGACAATATAATCATTAATAAAGCTTTCGTTCCTGAATTACCAGGCGAGTGGGCGGGCGGTTTGATTCAAGTAAACACAAAAGACATCCCTAGTAAAAATTTCTTTAATATTCAAATAGGTACTAGTGCCAATAGTTTAATTACTGGTAAAGATTTTTTCAAAGATAAAGGCGGTAAAACAGATTGGTATGGTATAGATGATGGAACAAGGTCATTGCCTACTGGCTATACTACTAAGTCTAATTTTGATACTTCTAGTATGCGTGCAAAAACAGCATTAGGTAAAACAATGTCTAGTAATTGGGCGCCGGTTCAAGTTACTGCGAAGCCAAATATAAACATGCAAATGAATGGCGGATTTGCTGGAACTTTATGGGGTAAAAAAATTGGGGGTATGATTGGCGTGAGTTATGCAAGCTCTTACCGCTTTCAAGACAATACAAACAATCAAAACGGCATTACAGATGAAAAGTTCAATCCTATCACTCAATTAAAAGATAGGAAGTATTTCCAAGATATAAATATGGGTGCTATTACAGGGTTATCTATATTTTTAAACCCACTGAATAAAATTAGTTATAAAGCAATAGTAAACGTTAAAACGGCTAACACTTATAACTCAAGAACTGGTACTGACTATTCAAGACAAGATTTATTAAAAGGCAATGAGTTTGCTTTTGGTCAAAATGTATTTTTCACGAATCAATTAAATGGTGAACATAGCTTATCTCAAAAATTAAAGTTGAATTGGTATGGTGCATTTAATATTTTAGATTCATATACACCAGATCAAAGAAGAATAATGTATACCAAAAGTGTAGATGGAACTGATCCCTATGTATTAAATATCTCTAACACTTTATCTCAACAATCAGGTAGTAGAATTTTTCAAACCCTATCTGACTATATTTATACAGGCGGAGGCGACCTTACCTATAAAATAAAGCAACAAACTATTAAGGCTGGTTATATGATTCAAGTGAAGGATCGTTTGTATGATGCTCAATTATTTGCTATCACTATGCCAGTTGATAATCCTGCTTTAAGATTATTGACTGCAGAAGCTGCATTTATTCCTGAAAATTTTGGCACGGGCACAGATAATAAATTTGCATTCAACTCTATTCAAAATAGAAACTTTAGATACTTAGCCAATACTATTTTAAATGCAGGCTATTTGCAATTTGATAATAAGTTATCAGAAGGTTTAAGAGTAGTTTGGGGCTTAAGAGTGGAAAATTTTGACCAATTAGTAGGCTCCGTTAAAAAATGGGATCCTAGACACACTTATTCTCAAGTTACAGATTACCTGCCAGGCGTGAATGCTACTATTAAAGTGACTGAAAAATCAAATTTAAGAATTACAGGATCTCAAACAGTTATTAGACCAGAGTTAAGAGAGTTATCTGCTTTAAGTATTTATGATTTTGAATTAAACGCTTCTGTTTCTGGTAATCCTTCTTTAAAGCGTACTAAAATTACCAATACAGACATAAGATATGAGGTTTATCCAGCTACTGGTGAAATATTTACGCTGGGTTTATTTTACAAGGATTTCGAAAATCCAATTGAAAGTATTTACCAAGAAGGTGCAGGTGGCTCAAGCTTGTTTTCCTTCCAGAACGTTTCAAAAGCGACAGCCTTTGGTTTAGAGGTAGAAGCGCGTAAAAAATTATCAAAACGTTTCACCTTGCAAGCAAATGGTTCCTATATCAATTCTAAAATTGATGACGCTTCTTTAAAAATTAGTCGATCTCTACAAGGTCAATCACCCTATATCATCAACACTGGATTATTATACGATGTGGTTGAAAAAGGATTTAATGCAACTGTATTATTTAATCAGATTGGTAAACGTATTTACTTAGTGGGAGACATACAAGCTGGAGCCGGTACACCAGATGTGTATGAAAATCCGAGATCCTTGGTTGATTTCCAAATCAGCAAAAAATTTGCAAAAAATAAAGCTGAAATTAAATTTACCATTGCAGATATTTTCAATCAAAGACAAATCTTCTATCAAAACAACAATAGCGATACTGAATATGATTCAAGCAAAGATGCTATTAGGTTGTCAAGAAAATTTGGGACTACTTATGGTGTTACAATTAATTACTCTTTATAATATAACAAAATCAAAAACTTTTTTTAAATACAAAAACAATGAAACAATTACTTTATTTATCTCTTGCTTTTTTAGCCATTACTGGTTGTAGAAAGATTGAAACTGATGGCGAAAAAGAAATCTTCGTAGTAACGAAGGAAGTTACACCTGTAGGTGTGGTATCTAATACCATTACTTTAACAGGGAAAATCACAAAAGACACAACTTTATTTGCGAAGGATGTAAATTATCTTTCAGGTATTGTATATGTAACTAAAGGTGTTACAGTTACAGTAGAAGCAGGTGCTACAGTACAAGGCAAATCAGGAACTGATGTTGCTGCTTTGGTTATTTGTCGTGGTGCTAAATTAGTGGCAAAAGGTACATCTGAAAAACCTATCGTGTTTACTTCTGCAGCTGCAAACCCACAATCAGGTGACTGGGGAGGTATTGTTTTATTAGGAACTGCTAAAGTAAACCAAGTGTTAACTTGGAAAGGTGCTGCTGTTACTGGATTAACTTCAGTAGAGGGCGGTGTGAATGATACAGAAGTAGGATATGGTTTAGCTGGTTCAGGCGATGCGGCATTCCCTACTGGCAATGATGCAGATAATTCTGGTATTTTACAATATGTAAGAATTCAATATGCGGGTTACGCTTACCAACCAGATAATGAGTTAAATAGTTTAACAATGGCTGGTGTGGGTAATGGTACAACCATTGATCACATTCAAGTTACTTATGCAAAAGATGATGCATACGAGTGGTTTGGTGGTACAGTAAACTGTAAGTATTTGATTGCTTATAAAACTCAAGATGACGATTTTGATACAGATTTTGGATATTCTGGAAATGTTCAATTTGGTATCGTATTAAGAGATTCTGTTATTGCTGATATCTCTAAATCAGAAGCTTTTGAATCTGATAACGACGGTAAAGGATCTAATTTAACTCCAAAAACTACTGCGGTTTTCTCTAATATTACAGCAATTGGACCAAGAATTGATCCAACTTATGGTAAGGGAAATACATTGTTTTTAGCAGGTGCTCAAATTAGAAGAAACTCTGGAATTTCAATTATGAATTCAATATTTGTAGGATGGCCAACCGCTTTATTAATTGATGCATCTACTGGAACAGCCGTTGATAAGAATATTGACGATAGTACTATCAGAGTAAGAAACTGTACTTTTGCTGGCAACACTGTCAATGTTAAATATGTTGTTAATGGAACAGCAACTGGCGCTACTGATGCAAGTATGTTAGCTTGGTTCTCTAATGCTTACCATGGAAATACCATTTTAACATCATCTACACCAGATATCTTAAAAATAATTCAACCATATAATTACACTAGCCCAGATTTCACGCCTTATGCAAGTGCTGGTCCTGGTGCGGTTTCTGGAACTGCTCCAAATGGTGCAGGTAATATTTCTTCTACAATTGGTTCATTAGGTCTGAATACTTCTTTAGACTACAAAGTTAATGGCAGTTTTACTGATTCTAAATTACAAAATGCGTTCTTCGAAAAAGTAACTTTTAGAGGCGGTGTTGCTACTTCTGGTACTAACCAAACTTGGTGGAAAGGTTGGACTCTTTGGAAATAGAATAATATAACTTATATATAAAAAAAGGCTCCCTAATTTGGGGGCCTTTTTTTATGGCTGCACTTATTTGATATAGTTTTCTATAAACTTATCGGTATAGTCTTTTATCAATGTTCTTACCCTTCTAAACTGCTCATTGATATCTTCCTCTGTGCCAATCGCTTTGGCAGGGTCTGGAAAATTATAATGTAATTTCACTGCCTTAGTAGGAAAATAAGGACAACGCTCTTTGGCGTTATCGCAAACGGTTATCACATAGTCAAAATCGACGCCAAAGTATTCGGTAATATTATTAGAGGTATGGTGTGCAATATCAATACCAATTTCTTTCATAGTGCTAATGGCTTTTGGGTTTACACCATGTGTTTCCACCCCTGCCGAATACACATTCGCTTTGCCTGCAGTCATGCTAGCTAAAAATCCATGGGCTATTTGACTTCTGCAACTATTGCCTGTACATAAGACTAAAATATTTTTCATACTCGTTTTAGTTTATTTTATTAGCAACATCCTGCACCTGGCGCGCATGCAGCTTTAGGTTTTTGTGCAAATACGGTAACAGAGAAAATACCCATTTGAGAACCTTTAAAGTTAGCAATTTCAGCAGGGTTTAAATAATTCACTAAAATATCATCAGGAATTATAATAGCTTTTTCTTTTTGCACCACTACATTTTCAAAACCATTCGCATGTATTATTTCCATATACACTTGCTTCTGAATTGCACCAGATACACAACCTGCATACATTTCTGCAGCATTTCTTAAAGCTTCTGGCAGTGCACCTACTAATACCACATCGGATATACTAAAATGACCACCTGGTTTTAAAACTCTAAATATATCTTGTATAACGGCATGTTTATTAGGTACTAAGTTCAATACACAATTACTAACCACTACATCTGCAATATTGGAAGTTATAGGCATATTTTCAATATCACCTTGTCTAAATTCAATATTATGGTAGCCCATTTTTTCTGCATTGGCTCTTGCCTTTTCAATCATTGCTGGTGTAAAATCAATACCTATAACTTTACCACTGGCGCCTGTACTTCTTCTTGCTACAAAACAATCATTGCCTGCACCTGAACCTAAATCCACTACTACATCACCTTCTTTTATTTTAGCAAACTCGGTAGGCAATCCACAGCCCAAGCCCAAATCAGCACCTTCCACATAACCAGGTAGTTTGGTATAGTCATCCGACATGATATTGTAAATTTCGGTACTGCAACCGCCTGCACCACAACAAGAAGACATGTTGGTCTCTTTGTCTTGTAAAGCAATCTCACTGTATTTTGCTTTTACGATTTCTTTTAATTCTAATTCTGTTTTCATAGTTTC
>CANHLZ010000072.1 GCA_947461595.1 Bacteroidota bacterium
AAATAATTGCCAATGCCAATAAAGCGGGCGCAAGAACCTGTGAATACATGGGCGCTATGGAAGCTTTTAAACATTTAAATAATTCGATTTTTAATTAATATACAGTGAACGATAGTCCCTTACACCAATTTGGTTTACAATTACTACAATCCCATAAAATAGACTTTAAGAAAAATGACAAAGCATTTGTCGATCATTTTTTTGCGCATATAGATGAAATAGAGTTTTTGTTTAATCAAATTTATGGTGGCCACTCAAAAAGAAA
The DNA here is from genome assembly GCA_947461595.1 of Bacteroidota bacterium. GTDB lineage: Bacteria > Bacteroidota > Bacteroidia > Chitinophagales > Chitinophagaceae > Sediminibacterium. The sequence goes on from CANHLZ010000072.1 coordinate 266, forward strand.
TGAAGCTTTTGAAGCATTGCTTAACGCATTGATTTTATTTTATCAACAACGCACAGCCATTTTTAAAAAGAAAGATACTGCCAAAGTAAAAAAACAAAATTGGTTTTTAAGCAATGAAATAACTGGCATGAGTTTGTATGTGGATCGTTTTTCAGGTAACCTAAAAGGCTTACAAGAAAAGCTACCCTATTTTAAAGAGCTTGGCGTAAATTTTTTACATTTAATGCCTTTGTTTGAAAGCCCCGATGGAGAAAGTGATGGTGGTTATGCCGTATCTAATTTTAGAAAAATAGATGCCCGATTTGGATCCAATGAAGATTTATATGACCTTATTCAGGAAATGAATCAACAAGATATGTATGTAATGCTTGATATCGTTTATAACCATACTTCACATCACCATGAATGGGCACAAAAGGCAAAAGCGGGTGATGCTTATTATCAAGATTTTTTTTATTGCTATGATACCCAAGATATTCCAAATCAATTTGATCAAAACATGCCTGAGATTTTTCCAGAATCTTCACCAGGCAATTTTACGTATATACCCGAATGTAAAAAATGGGTAATGACTGTTTTTCACCAATACCAATGGGATTTGAATTATAGCAACCCAAGTGTTTTTGTAGCGATGTTAGATCATGTTTTACATTATGCCAATTTAGGCGTGGATATTTTAAGAATTGATGCACCTGCTTTTATATGGAAACAAATGGGCACTAGTTGTCAAAATTTACCTCAAGCACATACCTTATTAAGACTCTTAAAACAATGCGTGTTGGTGGCAAGTCCAGGGATGGCCTTATTAGGTGAAGCCATTGTATCTCCGAATGAAATTATCAAATATTTTGGCACTGATGAAGCTATTGCAAAAGAATGCGATGTGGCTTACAACGCCACACAAATGGCCTTACAATGGGACGCTTTAGCCACAGGAGATACCAGGGTAATGTTGGCTGCTCAACATCCTATTATGCAAAAACCTTTTGGTTGCACTTGGTTGTCTTATACAAGATGCCATGATGATATTGGATTAGGCTATGACGATGAAATGATTGAAAGAGCAGGTTTCAATGCCTACCAACATCGTACTTATTTAAAAAATTATTTTGCTGGATGGCAGGAAGGCTCTCCTGCTGCAGGTGCCTTATTTTCTGTAAACCCTAAAACCGGGGATGCACGTATTAGTGGCTCATTGGCTTCCTTATGTGGTTTAGAAAAAGCCATCGAATGGAAAAGCGAAATTGAAATTGAACACGCATTAAAAAAAATTATTTTAATGCAAGCAATGACCCTATTCATAGGAGGTATTCCCATGTTATTTTATGGAGATGAATTGGCCTATACTAATGATTATAGTTATTTACAAGAAGCAGGCAAAAGTTATGATAACAGATGGATGCATCGACCAATTATCGACTGGAATAAAAATGAAAAAAGAAATGAAGTAGGTAGCTATGAAAACACCATTTTTACAGCTACAAAAAAAATGATCGCCCTTCGTAAATCGCTTGCTATACTAAGTGATTTAAAAAACACGAATTGGATGCCACCGCATAATATTCATATTGCTGGGTTTGTAAGAACTCTTGAAAATAAAAAACTCTACTGCGTATTCAATTATAAAAATTCTGCTTCCTTTCTTACCTGGTATGCTTTCAAAGAACAGGGTGAGCGTCCCTCGGTTTTACATGACCACTGGACGGGTCAAAATTTTAAAGTCGGGAACGATCACGAACACTTTGTTTTAGCGCCTTATAGCTTTGCTATTTTAGAAACAATTAAATAATAAAAAAAGGTCTCCCCGAATACTCGGAGAGACCTTTTTTTATCCAATAGTAAAGGATATAAATATTTTCTAAAATTTATACCCAACCCCAATGCTAATACTAAAATCTGCAAAAGCAGCATCACCTCTAGCAAATATTTTGGTATCATTCGTTTTTAAAACATCTGGATAGCTTTGCGGTCTTTCATTTCTCAAGGCAATAGGGGTATACAAGTAAAAATTTAATTTTTTATAGCTGTAATTGGCTCCTGGCTCAATGGCCAATACCGAACCGGGTCTTCTAAATCCTGTATTGTCCCCTATTAAATCATTGGCAGGGATACACTCATATCTTCCACCTAAAGAAATAGTAAGGGCATTACTGGTCCAATTGGTTCCAGCTCTTAATAAATATTGGTCTGGGATACTCATAACATTGGAGGTATATTTAATAGCAAGTGCCTGGGATGCAGTAGGTGGTGATGAAACTACTACTCCTCTTGTAGTACTTACTCCATTATTGCCCATTGGATTAATTAAGTAGTAAGCATTTCCATATAAACTCCAAGTGTTATTAATAGATCTAAAACCATTTAATTCCAAAGTCATACCCCATCCACCATCACCTAATTGAATGGATTGATCCACTGGCCCTTCACGAGTAGCCGCAGTACTATAATGAAATTGATCGGTTGCTTTATAATTTCCGGTAGGCAATTTAATACCAACGCCACCAAGTAGATTCCCTTTACTTCCTTCTTTCGGTGCGATGATCCACTTGTAAGCAGTTAATCTTATATCTCCAATGCCTTGAGAAGAAGTAGAATATCTTGGGTTCCCTTTAGTGTTAGCTACGTGCTCATATAAGGAAGAACGCTCATTGTACAATAAAGGCAAATCCATGCCAATGCTCCATTGCTCATTTATTTTACGCAATAAAGAAATGTCTAATGTTCGGCTAAAATTTCTAACATCGGTTGCTTCTGCTACTCTCTGTTTTTGTTCGTCGGTGCCATTAAAATGTTTGTACGACTTAAAATAACGACCACTCACATTCAAATCCCATAGGGAACTGTCTTTCATTTCTGTCATTCCTTCGTGTAACATTCCGTCATGCATCATACCTGCATGTTGCATAGTATTTAATCCTCCAACGGTTCTGATGGCTACGCAACCTTGCGCACCCGCTTTTGCGTAAAAGGTTAATACAAAAAGAGTGAAAACTAAATATTTTGACATGCCAATTTAAAAAATAGGTTTTGATCTATTTCAATGGCAAAATTGATGAGAAATTATGAGAAATTATGAGAAATTATGAGAAATTCCCAAATTCGTTATTTCTTCATATTTAAATGTGACACCACCCAATTGCCTACCAGCTTACCTTGTGCGGTACTTGTAATACATGAATTGTGAAAGTGTAAGCCTCCATAAAAACGAGCCCAATTATTTTCATCTGCAGCTTGTCTAAATGAAGTGAATTTTCTATTAGCAATTCCAAATTCTAATTCAGTAGAATCGGTATATGAAAAATTATCGCCATATACACTGGTTAAAGCTTCTGCAGCAGAGGAAGAAATGGTAGAATGTCCGCATGTATATTCTGGGAAAGCTGGTGTTTGCAAAAGTGGCCTCCAATTGGGATCAAAATATTTATTGATAACGGTTTCGGGACGAATAGTATTAAAAGCATACTTCGCATCCCAACAATGAATAAATGCATCAAATAAAGCAATAGCTGTTTTAGCAAATGCATAAGTGGCTGTATTAAAATCCTGACCTGCTGTTTTATTGGCAATACCCACTACACTCATCCAATGACCAGGAGGAGAGAATTTTTTTGTGCTAAACATAGCATGTCCAGCAATATTCATTTTAAATGGATTATCATCCCAAAAATTAGCAATATGTTTTTGTTCTTCTGTTAAACTATCTACTGCATTTTTGACCATCATCACATTTTTATAATATTCACTATTCTTGTCAGTCACATTAAATGTAGGGGGCGCAACAGGTCTAAATTGATTGGCGCTATCCAATACCATGGTTCTTATTTCCATCCAATGAGGCTCTGCAGCAGAAGCGTACATAGGGGGTGTGGGTACCCATCTACCAGGAATATCTTTGACGGTATATTTTTCTGCACTTCTTGTTTGTGCATAATGATCTTTTTTACTCCAAGCCATAATGGCTGCACCTACTTTTTTAGCATAGGCTTCAGAAGCTTCAATCATTTTACTGGACATACCATGCGCTTTCACTAATTGATGCAAACTATCAGTATATGCTTTCATACTTCCTTCTGGAAAAGTTACCGCTTCTCCCACCATACAATAAGCAACAATGGACGCGTATGGAAAATCGATATTGGAAGTGTCTTCTGGTTGAGGTATCGCTTCTAAATTTTTCAATTGCCCTACAAGACTTTGGTATTGACCAGGTGAGCCTGCAGCAGTTACTTCATAGCCTGCAATGGCTGCATAAGCATAATTACGTGAAGCAACTATTGGGCTAAAATTATTACCCATCACTACTTGATTGAGCTCATGCACCGTATTAGCATATAAATCCGGATTGTGCGTTATAGTTTTATAATCAGATGCCGTATTACATGCATATTGAAATAAGAAAAGGATAAATAAAAATTTGCTATTTTTCATAAAATGAAATGTCTAAGTGGTTGAAAAATTAAAGGCGATACGCTTAATAAAAAACTAGTAAAAATTATTATAAAAACATTTGAAAAAATTACCAGCTTTTAAACAAGACTGAATCGTTATTCCTCGCAAAAATAAGACAATTCTTGCCAGAAATAAGTTTAATGTTTTTAATATTTCTTACTTCTCCACTAATTAATAATCCTGATTTATCGGCATTGGCCACTTGAAATTGATTGGCTGCTTTTCCCATTAATAAACTGCTATAACCCGCATCATACCTGCCTTCATAAGGCAATACCCCATATAAATTTCCTCCTGCCACAACATCCAAAATATGATCTTTGTCATAATCTTGAACAGCAAAACTATAAATGGGATACCACTGCACTTGGTAAGGTAATTTACTAATGCTAAATAAATTTTTAGCCGTATGCATTAAAACAGAAGAAGATAGGGTATGCACTTTAAATTGAATCGCCTGCTCTAATTGTTTTCCAAAAATTTCATCTATTGTTTTACCTGCCATTTCAGCATAATTAAAAAATTTCTTTCTAATGAGTGCTGGTAATTGTTTTTCAATTTCATCTTTACCTAAAAAATTATAATACTTCCCTTGCTTCTCCACCGCTAGTAATTGATCCAACTTTCCATTCTTGTCCAAATCTTCTACATAAAATTTTAAAGGGAATGATTCACTCGCTGTAAGTTTTGAATTTTCTCCTAAATTTCCTAGTAAAAAATCATCCCATCCATCCCCATTTAAATCGGCTACCTGTATGGTATTCCATAATCCACTAGTATTTTCTAAATGCAAACGGTTGGTTACATTTTCCATTTTCTTCCCTTGTATATTTTTAAAAATAGTAATGGGCATCCAATGTCCTACTATAATTAAATCTTGGAAGCCATCATGGTCATAGTCATTCCAAATTGCGTCCGTCACCATCCCAATTTGATCAAGTGATGGCGCAAAACTTTTAGGCGCTTTTGAAAAATGTCCCTTCCCATCATTGATAAGTATATAAGAATTAGGAATAGTGCCATAACTATTAGCCACCACCCTGCCACCAATGAACAAATCTAAATCTCCATCATGGTCTGGGTCTGCGGCTATGGCTACCGATTTATTCCCCTTCAATTGTATAAAATTAGTCGCTTTTGTAAAATTGCCTTTCCCATCATTGAAATACAATCTGTCTTCTGTGTTTTCTATTTCTGATTCATTACCTCCACTTACTACATATAAATCAAGATCCTTGTCACCATCAGCATCAAAAAATAGTGCATTCACATCTTCAAACGCAGCATCTTGATGAAATGTATTTTCACTGGACGAAACAAATTGACCAGTACTTAATTGTATAAACAATTTCCCCGCTTGTCCTTTGGCGCCCCCTATAAAAAAATCCTCTATCCCATCTCCATTAACATCCCCTATTACTACTTTAGGTCCTTGAGTAGATACCATACTTGGAATAAAGGCCTGACTACTAAAATCATTAAAATCATTTTCTTGGTGCACAAAAGGAATTTTAATTTTTTCAGCTAGGTCAGTAAAAATAGGCTTCTGTTTTTCTGGAATCAATTTAGCTGGAGCTGCTGTTAGAATGGCATTGGCATAAGAAACAACTAATCGTTGATTGGATTTTACATTTTGAAGTATTTGGGTTTTACCATCGGGCCAAATAATTTCCAGCAAAGCAATCACACTGTCCTTTCCAGTTCCAAAATGTATATTTTGCAAAGAAGCACTTTCAAAACCCTTTGTAGCATTTAAGTAGCCAAATTGTTTATCCTTGCCTACTTGTAGCTTAACCTTAGTGCCAATTCCGTTGATATTTAGCGCCCCTCCTTTCAAAAAAATATCTAAATAATGATTCCCCGCGGTTTGATTAGAATTGTTTTTATACAAGATGGCTGGTCCATTGATGGCATTAACCACCACATCTAAATCTCCATCATTGTCCAGGTCTGCTGTGGCAGCGCCATTGGAGAAGCCTTGCTCTGTGATGCCCCAATCCTTGGTTTTGTCGCTAAATTGTAAGCTAGATGAACCTTTGTATATAAAATTATTCAACTTGCCTTCTGGCATTTTTTGAATCGATGACAAATTGGAAGCACGGCTGGTGTCATTGGCATTTTTTGCCGAATAAAAATTTATAAAATCTAAATTATTAGGTCGGCGAACAATCCCATTGCTAATAAATAAATCTTTAATTCCATCATTGTCAAAATCGGCTGCTAGTGGAGACCAACTCCAATCGGTGGAAGCGATACCTGCATACAAGGCAATATCACTAAATTGCAACCCTTTACCTACATTTAATTGTAGGCCGTTTCGAGAATATTGATGATGATACCCGTAGGTTAATTTAAAATTATAAATATCTAATGGATCATCAGAAAAACTTGACTTAATTGTTTTCTCATCTGGAGCCAACATGTCTAAGGTGATAATATCCAACCATCCATCATTGTTCATGTCTTCAATGGCACTGCCCATCGAAAAACGACTTTCATGCCCAAAGGCTTGCTTATTTATTTCTGAGAAACTTCCATTTTTATTATTGATATAATAATAATCATTTTCGTGAAAATCGTTGGAAACATAAATATCTTCCCATCCATCATTGTTTACATCTGCTACTGCCACATTCAACCCATAACCTATCACACTGCTATAAATACCTGCTTGCTTAGTTACTTCTGTAAACTTAGGCTGATTGGCTTGGCTGTCATTTCTATAAAGCTTGTCTCCACTTGCTTCATCTACCGTATTTCGGATGGATGCATTGCCATAGCTTCGATTAGAATGTACTGAATGATTGACTATAAATAAATCTAGGTCATTGTCATGATCATAATCAAAAAATACAGCTTGTGTATTAAAGCCTAACACGTCTATGCCATATTCATGCGCCTGCTCTGAAAATTGTAAGCTCTTTTCACCATTGCGTAATTTAGTTTCTCCTTTATTAATAAATAATTCGTTGCGACCTGTAAAACTTTTATAGGCGCCTACTTCTGATACATAAATATCTAATAACCCGTCATTATTAATATCTACTAAAGTAACCCCCGTTTTCCAATTTCCACTTCCACGCACACCGGCAGTTGAGGTAATGTCTTCAAATTTAAAATTGCCTTTATTTAAATATAGCTTATTAGATTCTTGATTAGAGGTAAAGTAAATATCTACCAGCCCGTCGTTGTTAAAATCGCCTAGGGCCACGCCACCGCCATTGTAGTAATATAAATAATCTAAGATATTGAGCGAGTCGGTATCATTTACTCTATTCTGAAAATCAATACCTGATTGGCTTTTAATGATAGAAGTAAATAAGGTGGTTGGTTTTGTATTGCAAGCAAAAAATAAGCCTGTAACAAATACAACAAAGAATAAATGTACATACCTCATTGCAATTATAGTTATTGGCTTAGTTGTATTCAAAACACTATTATAAATTTTCTTTTTATAATTCTTTAATTTTAATGCTTCTATAGAAAATTTCAGCCCCTTCAGATTGCACTAATATTCTACCATCTTTGCGGTTTGGATTTTTGGCATCATTCACTTTGATACCATTCACGATATAAGTAATATTGCCATTGTTTACAATAATTTCTACTTTATTCCACTGGCCAGTTGGAAATTCTCCGTTGGCTTTTTTAATCACTCTATAATAATCTGTAGGCGGTGTTCGTTTCCCGTCTATTTCAACCGTAGCGCTGTCAATTAACCAGATATCGCCTAAATCTCTTTCTTGTATTTGACATTCTACGCCTGCTGGCCAAACTTTATCAATGGTTGTTGGTGGTATGGCAAAAAGAATACCATTGTCTCTCTTGGTAGTGTCGGCATCTCTAGGAGGGAATTTTTTAGTGCCCCATTTGAATTCTACAATCATATCAAAATTTTCATACACTTTATCGGTCATGATATATCCAAACTCTTTGCCTGAAATATGCAATAAATTGTTCTCTACTTTAAACACTGCTTCAGGATCGTAATTCACTCCCTTAGTTTTTAAAAATGAATGCCAGCCATTTAAATTTTTACCATTAAAAATGGAGACAAAATCGGCATTTGATTTTTGTGCCATGGAAGACAAGCAAAAAAATAGAAATAAACTACTAATGAAGTATTTCATGTTGGGAGGTTTTAGTTTTTGACCCGTTTTAATTTTGAATAATTAGCGCCGGCGCCTCATTATTTTTTGATACTAAAAATACATTTTTTTTGCCGACTTTGATGCTTAAAATGCCTCTTACAGCGCCTTTAATTACTATGCCGCTTTGCTTTTCAGGTACTTTGGTAAAATTGCCTTTGCCGTCTCCTTTTAATAGCATGCCATAGCTTGCATCATATATCCCTACCTCCGGTTTGCTCTCGTAAAAATTACCCCCCAATAATATATCCTGCTTGCCATCCCCATCAT
>CANHLZ010000073.1 GCA_947461595.1 Bacteroidota bacterium
CCATCACTGTCAATGGAGGCGAAACTTATTCTAGTTGGTACAATCAAGCTACTGCTCAGTTTTATCATGTTAGTACCGACAATGCATTCCCTTATAATGTATACGGAGGTCAACAAGAAAGTGGCTCCGTTGGTATTGCTTCTCGTTCTAATGATGGTAATATTAGTTTTAGAGAATGGCATCCAGTAGGTGTAGAAGAATATGGATATATCGCCGCTGATCCATTAGATCCCAATATTATTTATGGAGGTAAAATAACCAAGCATGATAAAAGAACAGGCCAGATACAAAATATTTCTCCAGTTCCAGTAAGAGAAGGGAAAGTTAGATTTATTAGAACAGCTCCTATTTTATTTTCACCCATAGATCCTAAAACTTTATTTTTTGCAGGGAATGTTATTTTTAAAACAAGCAATGGAGGTAATAGTTGGGAAACGATTAGTCCCGATTTAACACGTGAGGCTTGGGATATACCTAGTAGTGTTGGTGTGTATGCTTCTGATAATTTAAAAAAAATGCCTAGGCGTGGTGTAGTATATTCTTTGGCTCCTTCTTATCAAGACATCAATACTTTATGGGCTGGCACAGATGATGGATATTTACATATCACCAAAGATGGCGGAAAGCATTGGAAAAATATTACGCCCGCTTCCATAACTTCTTGGAGTAAAATTTCCATGATTGATGCCAGTAGATTTGATAATAATACCGCTTATGTGGCAGTCAATAGAATTCGATGCGATGACATGACGCCCCATATTTACAAAACAACAGATGGTGGAACAACATGGAAAAAAATAATCAATGGTTTACCCAATGAGCCTATCAATACGGTAAGAGAAGATGCGGTAAGAAAAGGTTTATTGTTTGCGGGTTCAGAAAATGCAGTTTACTTTTCATTAGACGCTGGTGAACATTGGCAATCTTTAAGATTAAATATGCCTGCCACTTCTATCAGAGACTTAGTAATACATGAGGATGATTTAGTATTAGGTACACATGGCCGTAGTTTTTGGATTTTAGATAATATTAATCCATTAAGACAAATTAATATGAGCAATCAAAAAGAAACTGCTTTATTAAAACCACAAAAAGCAATTCGTGTCAGATGGAATATGAATAACGATACTCCATTGCCTCCAGAAGAGCCTGCAGGAGAAAATCCTCCAGATGGTGCTATCATTGATTATTATTTAAACAGTAATAGTACTACGCCTGTAACATTAGAAATTATAAATGAAAAGGGAATCATCATTCGTACATTTAGCAGTCAAGACATTTTGTATAAAATTCCAGATGTAAACATTCCCTTGTATTGGATTAGACCACAACAGATTTTATCTGCCGAAGCAGGAGCACATCGTTTTTTATGGGATATGAAATATACTCCATTAAATGTATCTCCTCAATATCCTATTGCAGCAGTCGTGCACAATACAACTCCTGAAAGTTCCGCACCATGGGTGTTGCCTGCAGATTATAAAGTTCGCTTAACAGTTGGATCTAAAGTGATGGAACAGCCCATCACTATTAAAATGGACCCTAGGGTTAAATCTAGTAATGCCGATTTAAAGCGTCAGTTTGATTTATCTATGATTTGTTATGAAGGCAGAAAAAAATCTTTAGGAAAATTCCCTGTCCTTTATCAACACTTTAGCGCATTATTTAATATATTAGATCATACAGAAATGGCCCCCACTATTTCTACAGAAAAAGCGGTACTAGCAACACAGGCTGCTTTATTAAAAGAATTAAAAAAATGAGCAATAAATTAATAAATAGTTTACTTATTTATACGGCTGCAATTTTATTTGTATCCTGTAAACCAAGTGCTTTATTAATTAAAGAAAGAAAGATTGATGCCATACTTGCCGCTTATAGTTCCAACAAAAATCCGGGAGCTAGTGTGCTGGTATATCAAAATGATAAAATAGTTTTTCAAAAAGGATATGGTGTAAAATCGGCCGAAGGCAATGATAAAATAACCCCTGCCACTAACTTTAGATTGGCCTCCTTAACAAAGCAATTTACTGCTATGTCTGTTTTACTATTGGTCAAGAATAAAAAAATTTCATTAGAGGATCCATTAACTAAATATTTTTCAAGTTTTCCGACATATGGGAAAAAAATAAAAATTAAACACTTACTAAACCATACTTCTGGATTAATAGATTATGAAGACCTCCTGCCAAAAAATCAATTGGTGCAACTTCACGATACGAATTGTTTGCAATTGATGTTCTTGGCCGACTCTCTTTATTTTCCTGCTGGTACTAAATATAAATACAGCAATACGGGCTATGCCATATTATCATTGATTGTAGAAAGAGTAAGTGGACAAAGCTTTGCTAGTTTTTTAAATGATAATATATTTAAGCCATTAGAGATGAAAACTACCTTAGCTTTTGAAGAAGGTAAATCAATAGTAACCAATAGGGCTTATGGAAATTCATTTGAAAATAATACTTGGATACAAACCGATCAAAGTCTTACTAGTGCAGTATTAGGAGATGGGGGTATTTACACCAATACCATTGATATGACAAAATGGGTGAAAGCATTATGGGACTATAAATTGTTGCCTTCCGCCCTACAAAAGGAATCCTGGAGCAGAAAAAAAGTAGAAAACGGGACACTTATTAATTATGGTTATGGATGGGAAATAGAAGATTATAACAACAAAACGCATCCGCACCACAATGGAAGTTCTATCGGATTTAGAAATCATATCTTATTATTTCCAGATCAAAAATTAATGGTGCTTTTATTAACTAATAGAAATGAAGGAACTCCTATCATTGAAGCAAAACAAATTGCGGATTTGTATTTAAATAATGATACAAATCCGCAATAAGTTGTTTATGGTTTTGCATTGTCAAATACTAAATTACAAAAAGCTTTTACGCCTAAAATAAAACCTGATTCATCTAAATAAAAATCAGGAGTATGGTGTCCGGCTACTTCATTTGCATTTTTTCCTTTTTGCATGCCTCCTAAACTAAAAAAGAAAGAAGGGGCTTTGTCTCCGTAAAAAGAAAAATCTTCTGCAGCAGTGGTCCAACGAGATTCGATGACATGGTCTACCCCCGCAGCTTTATTTAATGCATTCGCCGATTTTTTTGCAAGTGCCGGGTCATTGTAATTAATCATGGTTTGTGTATGGATATCAATAGTAGCTGTTGCACCTGCGCTTTCTGCAATACGCTGTACTACTCGACGCATTTTTTCGTGTGTTTCTTTACGCATGTTGGCATCCAAAGAACGAATGGTGCCCAACATCTCAGCAGATTCGGGAATAATATTGGCTCTTACTCCACTATGTAAAGACCCCACTGAAATCACAAGGGGCGCTTTGGTTAAATCGGATTCACGACTCACTATATGCTGTAAGGCTTCAATAATTTCTGCTGATACCACTATCGGATCTATACTTGCCCAAGGCATGGCACCATGACTCCCTTTTCCATTTACCACAATTTTAAATAAATCAGAGGAGGCTTGTGCAGCTCCAGATTTATAAGACAATGTCCCCGCAGGTGCTTGTGCAGCCATATGCAAACCAAAAATTACATCCATTTTAGGTTTGTCCATCGCCCCTTCTTTGATCATCAAAGGCGCGCCTCCTTCTTCTCCATTGGGTGCACCTTCTTCAGCAGGTTGAAACAAAAACACCACCGTACCTGGTACTTCTTTTTGCATCTGCTTCAACATTTTTGCAGTTGCCATTAAAATGGCAGTATGGGCATCATGCCCACAAGCATGCATCACCCCAACAGATTGTCCATTGTACTCCGATTTTACTTTAGAGGCAAAGGCAACTGGGGCTCTTTCAACTATGGGCAAGGCATCAATGTCTGCACGCAAGCCTACAACGGGTCCGGGCTTACCTCCTTTCAAGACTGCTACCACTCCAGTTTTAGCAATAGGATAATTTACTTCCAAACCAATTGATTTTAAATAATCAGCAATATAACTACCCGTTTTAAATTCACGATTGGACAATTCTGGGAATTCATGAAAATGTTGTCTCCAACTAATTAATTGAGGTTCCACTTCATTCAATAAAGTAGTAAAATTTTTGGGTAGTTCCTGAGCCTTCATTTGGGATGAAATTAGCAAGAGCAGGGCAAGTATTATTTTTTGCATTTTTTAAATTTTTAGAAAATTACAACCATATTTACAAGTATCCCAATAATTTTTTCTAATTTAATGCCATGATTGCAATTACAAAGTCTTTTAAATACTTGACCCCTTTTGTATTATATGTATTAGCCCTTATTGCTTTTAAAGGCAATGGTATCATGTGTTGGTACCCATTGCTATATACCTTTTTTATTATTCCATTTATGGAATTATTTATAAAAGCAGACCCTACAAATTTAGACGAGGTAGAAGAAGCCTTGGCTAAAAAAAATAAAGCTTATGACTTTGTGTTGTATGCAGCGGTGGTCTTACAATATTATTCTTTATGGATATTTTTTCATGCAGTACAAATAGAAAGCATAAGCAACTGGGATCTTGCTGGGAAAATAGCGAGTATGGGTCTGCTTTGTGCCGCTTTTGGTATCAATGTAGCGCATGAATTAGGACATCGAGTAAATAAATTTGAACAGTTATTGTCAAAGCTGCTTTTATTAACAAGTACGTACATGCATTTTTTTATTGAGCACAATAAAGGACACCATAAACATGTAGCTACAAAAGCAGATCCGAGCACCGCTAAATACAATCAATCTGTATATGCCTTTTGGCCACAAACATTAATAGGTACTTATGTAAGTGCTTGGAAAATCGCAAATGAAGAAATAGAGAAAAAAGGAAAATTTTGGTTCTCCTTGCAAAATGAAATGTTACAATTTCAAATAATTCAATTGGCATTCGTGATTGCCATTTATTTATTATTTGGTTTTAGTGTTGCTGTATTTTTTTTGATAGCCGCCCTGATGGGTGGGCTTTTATTGGAGACAGTAAACTATATCGAGCATTATGGTTTAACACGTGAGTCAACGGGGAATAATCAATACGAAAGAGTACAACCACATCATAGCTGGAACAGCAATCACATCATTGGAAGACTTATGTTATTTGAACTAAGTAGGCATAGTGATCATCATTACTTGGCTTCTAGGAAATATCAAATATTAAGAAGCTACGACAATGCCCCACAAATGCCAACGGGTTATCCTGGCATGATCTTGCTTTCCTTGATACCTCCTATTTGGTTTAAAGTAATGAACAACCAAATGAAAAAGTATCAATTAAAATAATTTTTTATTCTGTTTTTTGAATATTAAAAGTTATCCGCATCTCGGTAAGCCTTAATTAAAGCTAATTCGCCCTCTTTACCCTTACCTGCTTTCCCATGCTCCATACCTAACACGCCTTTGTATCCCTTGTCATTTATATGTTTGAAAATATTGCGGTAGTTAACTTCTCCTGTACCAGGCTCGTTGCGACCTGGGTTATCACCAATTTGGAAATAGGCAATTTCATCCCAACATCTATCCATATTAGTAATCATATTCCCTTCATTTTTTTGCATGTGATACATGTCAAATAAAATTTTACAAGAAGGGCTATTAATTGCTTTACAAATTGTATAAGTTTGATCTGAGTAACGCAAGAATAAATCGGGCGTATCACTTAATGGTTCTAAGACAATCACCAAGTTATGTTTTTCCAACACTTCCACTCCTTTTCTAAGTCCATCAATTACATTACCAGTTTGAATACCCATAGGTAACCTTCTATCAAAATTTCCAGGTACCACAGTGATCCATTTAGCATTGGTTCTTTTAGCTACTTCCACTGCTTCATGACAGGAAGCAACAAATTTATCTTTCCAATCTTGTGAACCAGTGGTTAAATTTATTTTATCATTGCTTGAAAAATTTAATACAAAAACACCCATATGCATATTTAAAGAAGCAAGCGTGTCGCCAATTTTTTGTTGCATTTCGGGGGTTCTACCCATCATGCCATTGTCTTCAATAGCTGTGAATCCAATACTGTGTGCATATTTTATTTGATCAATAAAATTGCTGCCAGCCATATTTTCAAACATACCATCGTGCGTACCATAATGTAATTTATAAGGGGTTGAATCAATTAAATTATTTGCTTTTGTACTTTGAGCCAATAAACTACTACCTGCTAAAAGTGATCCGCCAACTAAAACATTTTGTTTTAAAAAATTTCTACGTTCCATGGTTTTTATATTTTTTATAACTTAAATTTAGGCATTTAGTATTAATAAGACCAAGTTTGAAGCCATTAGTTTGCATAATTATCCTTTTTGTATTTTTTACACTTCCATTAAGTGCTCAAAAAAAGAAGTTCACTTTTACCGAAACCAAAATGGGGTCTCCATTTAACTTAATTTTTGTAGCATCAGACTCCATAAAGGCCAGGGTTATTGCCCAGGATTGTTTTAGTTTAATTGACTCTTTAAGCCAAATTTTTAGCGATTATGATACCACTAGCGAAGTAAGTAAAATCAATGCCCATGCTGGTTTAAGCCCTATTAAAATGACTCCCGCCCTCTTCCACTTGGTACAATTGTCAGAGGAGGCCTATGTAAAAAGTCATGGCGCTTATGATATAAGTATTGGGCCGCTGAGCTTAGTTTGGAGAAAGGCAAGAAAAAAGAAGCAATTCCCGCCAGATAGTGCGGTGGATGCTGCACGAAAATTAGTAGGATTTAATCAAGTACAAATTAACAAGCTTTCAAAAACAATTTACCTGCCGAAAAAGGGTATGCGACTCGATTTTGGAGGAATTGCAAAGGGGTATATTGCGCAATGGGTAATAGATGAATTAAAAAATAGAGGTATCACCGAAGCGCTAGCAGACGCAGGTGGAGATATTGTAATGAGTAGTTCCCCATTAAACAGTAAGGGTTGGCTTGTAGGAGTTAATATACCAGAAACAACTGACGATTTATTGTCAAAAAAGCTACAATTGGCCAATATTTCTGTAGCTACTTCGGGGGATGTTTATCAATTTATTGTAAAAAATGGGGTCAAATACTCACACATTATAGACCCCAAAACGGGCTATGGGGTTACTTCCCTTCGAAATGTAACTGTAATTGCCCCATCAGGTAGTACCGCAGATTGGTTGGCCACCGCCTGTAGTATTTTACCCATGCCCTTAGCAAAAAAACTAGCCCAGGAAAATCATGCTCAATTATTAATTACTACCCTCCAAAAGGGCAAAATTAAATATTACAATACTGCGTCATTTAATAAGTATTGGGCGCCATTCAACATAAATTATCATTAAATAAAGCAAAGTGATTAAAATATGTTTATCTTAATAACCTAAAAAACGATTGTGAAAAAGAATTTTCTATTAGTCTTGATTTTATTTTGTTGCACCATTTCAAAAAAAGTATCAGCACAACCTGCCAATAGCCAAAATAAGGACGCCTCATTTATAACTTACAATCAAATAATTACTGGAAGCAATTTATCATTTAAAATGGTCCCCATTCCTGCTGGACATTTTACCATTGGCAGTAATGAAAATGAAAAAGGACGCGGCCTAGAGGAAGGTCCAAAAAAAGATATTAAAGTAGCTGCTTTTTGGATGAGTGCTTATGAAGTAACACGTGATGAACTAGATATTTTTTTGAAAGATGAGGCGACTAGTCAAAATGTAAATGTGGATGCTATTACAAGACCTAGTGCGCAATATATAGATCTAACTTGGGGCATGGGCAAAGAGGGCGGTTATCCAGCGAATAGTATGTCACAATATGCAGCCCTCATGTATTGTAAGTGGCTGTATCAAAAAACAAAAGTATTTTATCGACTTCCTACTGAAGCAGAATGGGAGTATGCCTGCAAAGCCGGAACCCAAACCGCTTATTTTTTTGGAAATGATAGTAAAGATTTAGTTAAATATGCTTGGTTTATAAAAAATAGCACGAACGCCTATCATAAAGTTGGAAAAAAATTACCCAATCCTTGGGGCCTATATGATATATTAGGTAATCTATCAGAATGGACTTTGGACCATTTTGATCCTAAAGCTTTTGAAAAAATAAACAATCAACAATTAACAATTGCTCCCAATACCGATAAGTATCCCAAAACTTTAAAAGGAGGAAGCTATATGGATGCCGCTTCTGAATTAAGATCGGCAAAAAGAATACACTCAGATCCCATTTGGAATAGAAGAGATCCACAAATTCCAAGAAGCAAATGGTGGCTTACCGATGCCATGCAAGTTGGAATAAGATTAGTGCGGCCCATGAACCCACCCACTGAAGAAGAGGTTAACCAATTTTTTAAGGCCTATTTAAATTTATAAACTAAAAATTACAATTATGAACACACCACTTTCGGGCAAAAATTCTAGGAGAGAATTTGTAAAAGGAACCAGTCTATTGGCTGGAGGTATTATGGCAGCTCCAATTATGTCAAGAGCCAACTTCTTTTCTGGATCAGAAGATACCATCAAAATAGCTGTTGTAGGCTGTGGAGGAAGAGGTACTGGTGCAGCTATGCAAGCTTTATCTAGCAAACAAAATGTAAAAATTGTTGCAATGGCCGATGCCTTTAAAGACAATTTAGACAATTGCCACAAATCATTAACCAACGAAATAAATAATAGTATTGGAGAATTAGCAAAAAGATTAGACGTACCTGAAGAAAGAAGGTTCACTGGTTTTGATGGCTATCAAAAAGCCATTGCATTAGCAGACGTAGTAATATTAGCAACCCCTCCTGGTTTCAGACCCATCCATTTTGCAGAAGCCATTAAACAAGGCAAGCATGTATTTATGGAAAAACCAGTAGCTACTGATCCTGCAGGAATTCAAAGCGTTTTAGCTACTGCTGCTATCGCCAAACAAAAAAAATTAAATGTAGTCGTAGGTTTACAAAGACATTACCAAAATTCTTATCGTGAATTATTTAAGAGAAAGGATTTGATTGGTGACATTACTTCTGCACAAGCTTGGTGGAATAATGATGGTGTATGGACAAGACCAAGAAAATACAATCAAACAGAAATGGAATATCAAATGCG
>CANHLZ010000074.1 GCA_947461595.1 Bacteroidota bacterium
ATACATTTTGAAATATTTTCAAAAGCACTATGTGGTCCGGTAAATTCAATAGCTACCTCTGCTTCTTGTAAATTATTTTTTGTAAATTCATTGGCATTGTTCAGGTCTATTTTCAAAACAATTTCGTGTCCTTTTATCAAAGCCATTTCTTCGATGGCTTTCCCCATTTTACCATACCCAATTATCGCAATTTTCATACTTTTAAATTTAGTTATTTGGCATGACTGCCTTTAAAATTAATTTGCAGAGATAAGCCAGATTGTTGTTGACTAGGTTGTATATAAGGGACAAGCCTTAAGGATAAATTATTATTAACATCGAATTCTTTTAAATGACCTGAAACAGTAGCGTCAACAACATTGACCCCCCAAGCTAGTATAAACCACATGATAGAGTAGTCTCTATCTCTTCTAAATATATTTCTGTAACTCTGTATGGAGCCCAAACTTAATTTAGCCAATCTGGGATCTATCTTAGGAATGTCCGAAGGATCGCCTTTGGATTCTTTAAACTTAGCTTCATATCCAAATTTTGTTTTTTGGTACCAATCGTTATTGTACATAAATGCATATGCCGGAATAGACAAAACGCCATACACTAAAGGAATTTTCCAATACTGTTTATTATAGGCTTGACCCCATCCCGGAATCATCGCTGATCTTTTAGTGGCTCTACTTGGGATATGATGAAGTAGGGTGTCTGCATTTTTAATATAAGCAGGATCTTGACTCCAGGCTGTTTGCTGAAAAAATAAAATCAGCATAAATAATAATAATTGCCTCATCCTGTAAATTCCTTTATGATAAAAAATGCCAATTAGCTAATGCTTAATTGCATTGCTTCTAATATTTTATTTAAACCATTTAAATCCGAGTATTCGATGGTTATTTTACCACTGCCGTTTTTTTGGTGTTGTAAAATAACTTTAGTAGAAAGATGACTTGTTAATTTGTCTTCTAATTTTTTATACACTGGAGAAAGCTGATTTTTATTAGTAGCTGAAGCAGATGGGGAAAAGCTATTTCTTCCTGCCTGATTCATTTTCCTAATCAAGTCCTCTGTTTGGCGAACGGTTAAGCCTTTCTCAATGATTTCTTTCAATAGAAACAATTGCTTGTCTACTTCTTTGCCAATTAACATTTTAGCTAAGCTAACGCTCAAGCTTCCATTGCGAAGCGCTGCTTGAATATTGGGAGGTAGTTCTAATAATCTAATATAGTTGGAAATGGTTGACCTATCCTTGCCCATGCGCTCTGCCACTTTTTCTTGGGTATAATTTAAGTCCTCCATCATGCGTTGATAACTTAACGCTATTTCAATTTCATTTAAATCTTCTCTTTGTAAATTTTCAAGTAATGCCAACTCTAATAATTCTTGGTCATTTCCCATGCGCACATAGGCGGGCAAGTCGGTTAAGCCCGCTATTTTGGCTGCTCTAAAACGACGTTCGCCTGCAATTAGCTGAAACTTGCCATTGGTTAGCTGAGCCACTGTGATAGGCTGTATTAAATCATGTATCTGAATTGAATTGGCTAATTCTCTCAATGTTTTTTCATCAAAATCTTTTCTTGGATTTTTGGGATTGACTACAATATCGTGTAAGGCAATACGATTGCTTGCTATTGCTTTCTCTTTTACTGCACTAGGCACATTGGTATGATTGGTAGCAGGATTTTTGTAATCCGTATCAATGCTTTGCAATAGGGAGCGAAGTCCTTTGCCAATGAGATCTTTATTGGGTGTACTCTTGCTCATAGTTAATCAATTATACGCTCGGCATTACTCATGTTGGTCATGCCATTTTTTTGTAATATTTCTTTTGCTAAATTTAAATAGTTCACAGTGCCTTTACTATCGGCATCATATAAAATAACTGGTTTGCCTACACTTGGGGCTTCACTTAATCTTGTATTTCTGTGAATAATCGTAGAGAAAACCATTTCGTCAAAATGCTTCCTTACTTCGCTCACCACTTGATTACTTAATCGAAGTCTTCCATCGTACATCGTCATTAAAATACCTTCAATTTGTAAATTTGGATTCAATCTGCTTTGAACAATTTTGATGGTATTTAATAATTTCCCCAATCCTTCTAAAGCAAAAAATTCACATTGAACTGGAACAATTACGCTATCAGAAGCAACTAATGCATTGACTGTAATTAAACCTAAAGAAGGCAAACAATCAATGATGATAAAATCATATTGGTCTTTAATGGGGATCAATAGCTCTTTTAAAACATTTTCTCTATTGGGTAAGTTGACTAATTCTATTTCCGCACCTACTAAATCGATATGGGAAGGGATCACATCTAGGTAGGGAATTTCAGATTTTAAGATAATATCAGCTAAGGGGGTTTGATTGATCATCCCATCATATAAACTGGTCGTAATATTATGTAAATCAAATCCGATTCCAGTAGTGCTATTGGCTTGAGGATCGGCGTCAATCAGTAAGGTCTTGAACTCTAAAACAGCCAAACTTGCCGCTATATTGATAGCAGAAGTTGTTTTACCAACACCCCCTTTTTGATTCGCTATTCCTATAATTCTTGCCATAAAATGGGTATCCTTAATTTCTGCCAAAAATAAGGGATAAATGGTAACAATTTGGGATTAAATTGGCTATTAATGAGGCTTTTGGCCCTAATTTTGCCTTTTAAATTATTCTATGCGAAGCCCTCTTTTTATTTTCATCCTATTAACGGTATTGATTCTCATTGACTTTTATATTAATGCTGTTTTAAAGTCCTTATTCCAATCAGCATCCATTGGCACTAAAAATTTTATAAGTATCCTTTATTGGACCTTATGTATAGTTAGTATTGGCTCTTTCTTATTGTTTCCTTACATCGTTAATCCGTATTTTAAGCAGTATATTTTTTCTATAGGGATAGGCTGGGTATTGACCCAGATTTTTATGGTTCTTTTTTTCTTAGTAGATGATGTTAGAAGAGGTGCTTTTTGGACCATGGGGCAGGTGGCTTCTGCAGCAGGCGCAAAATTTTTAAATACAGAAAAAGGAATTCCTCGTTCTACCTTTTTGAGTTGGCTGGGAGTGGGACTTTCCTCCACTTTATTTTTATCTTTATTGTATGGGTTTGGCAATAAATACAAGTATACATTAATAAAGAAAAAAATTACTTTAAATGGTTTGCCTGATAGTTTTAAAGGTTTTAAAATTATACATATAAGTGACATTCATAGTGGAAGCTTGAAAGACCAAGCTGCGGTGCTCAAAGGAATTGCTATGATTCAAAAGCAAAATGCCGATTTAATCTTATTTACGGGTGACTTAGTTAATGATCGTGCGACTGAAATGAGAGATTGGATATCTGTTTTTAGTCAAATTAAAGCGCCACATGGAGTATATAGTACTTTAGGAAACCATGATTATGGTGATTATGTAAAATGGGATAGTGCAGAAGCAAAAAAACAAAATTTAGAAGATTTAAAAAAAGTACATCAGGATTTGGGTTGGAAATTGTTGATGAATGAAAATGTACTCATTACAAAACAAGATGATGCCATTCGTTTGGTGGGTATTGAAAACTGGGGGGCAAAAGCTCGTTTTCCTAAATATGGCAAAATGGAATTAGCGATGGAGGGAGTGGGTGAAAAGGAAGTAATTGTTTTAATGAGTCATGACCCTAGTCATTGGGAGGCGGAGGTCATCCCTAAATATTCTAACATTCAACTTACCTTATCTGGGCATACACATGGAATGCAATTTGGTTTGGAAAACCCTTATTTCAAATGGAGTCCTGTTCAATGGGTGTATAAACAATGGGCAGGCATTTATGATAACAAAAAGCAACAATTGTATGTGAATAGAGGTTTTGGTTTTTTAGGCTATCCTGGAAGAGTGGGTATTCTTCCCGAAATAACTTTAATTGAATTGGTATAGCTTTTAGATTTAATTTTGTATTCAATATTCATTTTATGAAAAAATGGGGCTTTATTTTAATTAGTTTCATTGTACTTAGCGCGCAGGCGCAAGACAAATTTGCAATAGGTTTTAAAGTAGGTCAAAATTTTACAAGTGTAAACAATGTTAATGTAGATCACAATTCAGCTTCTTATCATTTAGGGGCTACAGCCCAAATTGGTATTGGGCCTTTATTTAGTATCGTGCCTGAGGTTAATTTAACGCAAACTAAATTAGAAGCTAATCCTACGGCTGTAGATTTGATTTTGAATCCAGGTCTTAAACCGGAGACTTTTCACTTGAATTATGTAGCTATTCCAATCCTGGCCCAATACAAACCTTTTAAAAGTTTATTGTTTCAAGCTGGCCCTCAATACAGTATCTTATTAGATCAGAAAAAAGACGGAACTGAAAATGCAAGAACGGCTTTTAGCAGTGGAGAATTTGCATTAGTGGGTGGCGCTAAAATTGACCTGGGTGGATTTTTTATCTATGGGCGTTATGTAATTGGTATGAATAATATTGGCTCTGCCGCTGAAGGGTATAATAATTTGCAAGACCAAGGTAATTGGAAAACTCGCCAATGGCAATTAGGAGTGGGGTTAAGTTTATTTAACTTTTAGCTTCACTTTAAGTGCTGCAATATTTAATTCAATGGATTTAAGTGCTATATTTTGTTCCTTAATAAATCCATTGTCTTTTAAATCGCCCACCACTGCATTCATTTCTGCTTCATTTTGATAGACCATTTTTCTGAATGGGTTGCTGTAATCCTTAGCTCTTGTTTTTTGAATGCGTTCTGTTATATCTGTTTTGATGACTAAGTAGTCGTCTAACCAATTTGTAAGTTGCTTATTGGTAATAGAGCTTAATTTTTTCTTGGTAATCATTTCAAGCGCTACTAATGCATGATTTTTTCTTTTATCAAGATATTTGCTGGAGGCTACTTCGTAAAATTCATGAATTTGATCCCAAGTTTGGATTTGATCATTTTTAATTTTACTTAATAGTGTTTGTACAGACTTTTGAGGAATTAGTTGCCCACCCAAATTTACCCAGGCTGCTTCGTTGTAATTGACAACGATATTTTTAATTTTGGGTATTGATTTTTTTCCTTCTTTAGTAGGCATGCCTGAAATAAGCGATTCCATGCCATACATAAAAATAATTTTTTCAAATAGATGATAGGCGTCGTAGCATTTGATAAGTCTTGTTTTGCGTTTGCTATTTTCAAAGCCTTCAGCAAAAACAGATAAGGCATCTATTTCCTTCTTACTTTTAGTTGCCAGTAAATTTTCGCCAAAACTGATCAATTGATCTTCGGAAAGAGGGGTACTTTTTTTGAGAGCTGATTGATGTGCTTTCGCCACAGCCGCAGCTATAATTTTACGGGATTGGATCAATTCATTAACAGAATCGGGCGCTAAATAATCATATTCAAATAAAGGTGATTTTTTATTTCTTTTATCTCTATCAATATACTTTGATGCGTTTCTTGCTAAGGCATAAAAATTATACAAAAACCAATAGCCTGGCATAACAATTAGCTCATCTTTTAATGGGTCGTTGCTTACTAATGAAAAAGGAATTGGAATATTTAATTCATAATTATAATCTCCTTTATTCAATAGCGTAAAGCTAGAAAATACAGAATTGTGTTTTATGCTAACACATAAGCCAGGCCAAAATCCTCGGCCCATGATCACTTCACCATCGGCACCTCTGCTATTGTGGTTAGATCCTAGTGTAGATCCAGCGGCAATATTGCTTTGACCCATGACCAAGGCGGCGCATAAAAAAGAATTGTTATGGTGTTGTTCATGCGCAGGAAAAATTAAAGAGTTTAGTACTTCGCAACAAGAAATGGTAGCATTAGGGCCTAAGAAGGAATTAATTAATCTGGCACCATATTTTAATTGGGAATGATCCGATAAAACAAATCTCACGGCTTTAATACCATAAAAAATTCTACAACCAAATCCAATCACACCATTCACTAGCTCGCAACCTTCTCCAATTTGAGTGCGTGCTTCGGGTGAGGAGTTGATGGTAACATTTTTTATTTTATTGGCCCCTTTTAAATAAGCGTCAGATCCAATCCATACATCTTTAATAATTTTACAATTTTTAATGACTGTTCGGTCTCCTACTTTTCCGTAGTAGCCTAGTTTATTGTCAAATCTTTTTTCGGTTAAACTGATGAATTTTTTTTGCAAAATAGCATCTTGTCTATTTCTTGTCCATAGGTAAGCATCCCCTGCAGTCATGCCATTAAAAGGCAATACTTTGCGACCAGTATTTTCATTGCAAAGCTCAATCCAAATTCGTACCGATTCATCTTCCCCTTTTTTTATAATGCCATTTCCAAATTTAGAATGATTAGTTGTAACAATCTCATTGACATTGGTGATGATAACCTCATTGCCAATAATGTAATGAGATAAATAATTAACATTGTGAATGGCTACATTGTTGCCAAAGTCGGCACTAATGATGGTAGAATTGTAAATACCCACAGGCACCACTAAATCACTAAAGCAAAGACAATTGGTTTCTAAATTTCCTATACGAATTAAACCAAAAAAAGATGAATTTTTTACCAATTCTGGATTGAAGGCGTTAGAGACTAAAATTTTATTCCAGTCGTCACTTGTATTTCTATTGCGCACCAGTATTTCTATTTCTAAAGAAGTTAAACTTCTATATTGAATGCCGCTTCTGTTTTGTTGATTACGTAAATAATATTCGTCTTTCCCTTTTGGAAAATCCTTGATAAAGCCATAGCCCAATTCTTGTATGGGCATCTTTTTAATACTATTCATAAACGAATTATTTAAATAAGTTAGGGTGTAATTTATTCCAATGGGTAGCTCCTTGAAATGCATTAGCGATGCTGAGTAGGGTGGCTTCATCATATAAATTGCCTACAAAACTAATTCCAGTAGGTAAATTTAATTTTTTATCAAATCCTGTAGGCAAACAGACAACTGGGTGTCCAGTTAAATTAGTTATAGCAGATTGATTGCCGTCACCCCTGGAAGGGCAAATGATCACATCGTACTTTTGTATTACTTCATTTACTTTTTGCATTAAACTGTAACGGTGCCTTTGGGCATTTACATATTCAACTGCTGGAACAAATCGGGCTGTTCTAAATTGATTGGGCCAGTCATATTTTGTTTGTCTTGTTAGCTGATCATCAATATTTAATCTTGTCATAGCGTCAAATTGCGCTGCGCATTCTACGCCAATAACCACATCCATAATATTGATATTGTATACACCACTATCTGGAAAGTTAACAGGAATTAATTGAACACCTAGTTTTTTAAAAACATCTAATACCTTAAATTCATTTCTTGAAGTATCTTTTATTTTATCAAAATAATTTTTTGCGTAAGCAATTTTTAGTTTTTTAATATCCCTGGCAGGGTCGTAATTGAATGGCTTTTTTACCGCACTCCCGTCTTTCCCATCTGTCCCATGGATGTAATTAAAAACGATGGCTGCGTCTGCGGCAGACCTACATATGGGCCCAATTTTATCCAAGCTGTAACTTAATGCCATAGCGCCAGATCTACTGATGCTTCCAAAGGTGGGTCTTAAACCGGTGGCACCACAAGTAGTCGAAGGAGAAACAATACTGCCCCAGGTTTCAGTCCCAATAGCAAAGGGCACTAATCCTGCAACAGTGGCGGATGCTGATCCAGCGGAAGAGCCAGAGGATCCATAATTTAAATTCCATGGGTTTTTAGTTCTTCCTCCAAACCAGTAATCTCCCATCGCTAATGCCCCTAAAGTAAATTTAGCAACGAGCACTGCGCCCGCTTCTTTCAATTTAAGATAAACAAATGCATCTTCATCAATCAGTTGATTTTGATAAGGCGCTGCTCCCCAAGTTGTCTTCGTGCCTTTGACTGCAAACAAATCTTTTAAACCATAGGGAATGCCATGTAATAAGCCCCTGTATTTTCCATGTGCAATTTCTTTATCTGCTTTTTTTGCTTGTTCGTAAGCTATATTCTCTTGTATGCTAATTACACATTGCAAGGTATCGCCCCATTTTTTAATACGCTCAATAAAAAATTGTGTAAGTGCAAGAGAAGTAATTTTTTTATTCTTAATAAGAGAGGCCAATTGCTCAATTGAATAAAAGGCCAAATCTTTTTTATTAGCGGGAAGCGAGATCGTATTGTCTAATTTCCAATGGATGGGGCTTTGCTTTTCATTAAAGTGCATGCCAGGTAAAACTGGGGATTGCCATAAGCTCAACGGAACACTATTGGGCAATGAGAATGAATGCATTGCTTTGTAGTTGGCTAGATTGTCAATTACATCGGAATATAAAGTATCTATTTCTTGAGTCGAAAAACTAAGGTCGAATAATTTTGCACTGCTTACTAAATCTTTTTTTTGAATGGAAGTATCTTGGGTTATTCCATAAACACTTAGGGATAGCAATAAGCAGGTTAGAATATTTCTCATGCTCAATTTTTTGAGTTGATCAAAGATAATATTACCTATTGGGTTTTGGGCTGCTAAAACGTCTTTTTTGACCGCCATTTCCCATGGCTTTAGACCTTGAATGCCCTGAGTTCCCCCTCCCTTGTTGTTTGGCCTCCTTAATGGGATTGAAATTGGTCATGGGGTAAGGGTGATTTTCGATCACTGGAATTTTTTTAGCTATTAGTTTTTCAATATCTTTTAAAAATGCCCTTTCTTCTGCATCACAGAAAGAAATGGCAGTACCGTTGGCCCCTGCTCGACCTGTTCTTCCAATTCGGTGCACATAGGTTTCAGGGATATTAGGAATTTCGTAATTGACCACATACGCCAATTCATCAACATCAATGCCTCTTGCAGCAATATCGGTGGCTACTAAAACACGGGTAGTTTGTGCTTTAAAATTAGACAAAGCCCTTTGACGTGCATTTTGTGCTTTATTACCATGAATGGCTTCGGCTTTAATATTATTTTTGGTAAGTAAGTTGACCACTTTGTCCGCGCCATGTTTGGTTCTTGTAAATACCAAAGCGGTTTTAATAGAGGTGTTTTTTAAAAGTTCAATCAGTAAACTA
>CANHLZ010000075.1 GCA_947461595.1 Bacteroidota bacterium
CAAGGGTAACTACAACAGCAAAAATACTCAATCCTATAACGCTCATTTCAAAACTTATATTGGTAATAGAGGAAATGGCTAAGGCGCCTAAATAAATAATTGAGGTTAAGTTCACAAACACATAAACCAATAGCCAAAAAACAGCCATAATGGTACTTACCGTGTCGTTGTATCTTTTTGAAAGAAACTGCGGCATCGTAAATATTTTGTTCTTCAAATAAATAGGCAGTATAAAAACGGCGACCAATATTAATGTAAAAGCGGACATCCATTCATAGGTTGAAATGGCTAATCCTAATGCAAACCCAGAACCAGACATGCCAATAAAATGTTCGGCTGAAATATTAGAAGCAATCAGTGATGCGCCAATGGCCCACCAAGTTAGGGCTCCTTCTGCTAAAAAAAAGTCGGTGGAACTAGAAGTGCCAGATTTCTTTTTTTTGAAAATGTAATATCCGTAAGAACTAATCAATATAAAGTAGAGAAAAAAAACTAGATAGTCAGCAGTTTGTAATCTATTCATTCAATATTTTTTAATAGACAATAATTAAGTGTCTACTAATTTAGTTTAATTTATTGAATGAAACCTTTATCTAGCAGTTAACTATTGATAGTTTAAGCAAGTTTTTTTGCAAAGGCTGGTCTGATTACCCAGCTTTGCTTGTTGGGTTTTCTAAGAACCAACCAATAAAAAAAGAAACTAGTTGTAACAACCCTCATTGCGGGTACAATCCAGATTGGTAGGGATGCGCTTAAATCAATTAATAAACCATCGTCTTGGAAAGATCCAAAACCAATCCAAGCAGGTAATCGATACCAATAATAACAGGACACGCCTGCTGTAGCAAATAGGCTAATAAGTTTGCGCTTGTTCTCCACTTTAGTAACTCTATCAATGTTAAAGTATACAATAGCGGTAATGGCCAATCCTACCATTGGGATATAATATACACTTAAAAAACTTTCAATGTTTTCAATCGCAATAGCATCTGGCACATGAAACCAGCCCCAAATAAAACCAGGTAGACCACCAATAATCATAATGCCACTCAAAACATTGTATTCTGTTTTATGAGCGCTCAATGGATTTATATTGGGGGTAGAATCTGGACAAGGAATAACACAATTCATACAATTATCACAATTGGCATTAGGCATAGACATAAATACATTACCACCATATAATTTTTCTACTGGATGCACAGGACATAAGCCCGAACACCAAGCGCTTTTCCATTCGTAAAAAAATCCCAAAGTCACGCCGATGGTGGCCATTATAATAATCATAATACCTGTGGCTAGACCATTATTGTTAAATAAAGAATGCCTTAAGGGTACAATTATAAATAATGCAAAAGTGGCTATTACATTAAAAATTCCAATTTGCTTTGCTGTTAACTTTTTTCTTTTGGATAACCCTAAATGCCTAGGCAATAAGTTCGTGGTGGCTAATGGACAAACATTTCTCCAAATACCTACTGCTACTACAAATAAAAAGGGGGCAATAGGAATAAGTAGATTCCAAAATAATAAAAGACCTAAGTGTGGAAACAATAATAAACAAGTTAATATACCAGCACCCACTAACCAAACTGCCAATTGAACTATTCTCCAAATGGTGATGGATTTTTTAGATAATTGAGCGCCCGATTTGAAAATGATTGATGACATATTTTTCGTTTAAAGAGTGGAGACCTATTATTTTGAAGGCGAAAAATATACAATAAGAAAATTTAAAAATATGATTTCCATCATAGTAACTAAAAGTAAGAAATGACTTTACTCTTTTTTTATTAATCGTTATGAAGTATTGAAGATTTTGGTATAAGTAATAAATTTTTTTGAAAGTTTTCCGGCTCGTAGGATTTATTAATAGGGTCAAAAAAATTAGTCAAAAAGGAGTGTATCACTAAATTTAAGATTTTGTAATGCTTATCTGCAGATTAATTTCTTACATTTGAAATGAATCCTTGAGCATTCTTTTAGCCAACTTCTAAAATATTTACTTTTGAACACACTTTATTGTTACGCTAATAATGAAATAATACCTATTGAAAAAGCCGGGGTGCCCGTATCCGATCTTTTGGTTCAGCGAGGGTATGGCATTTTTGATTTTTTAAGAGTAGCTTATTATCAACCTTTATTTATTGAAGATCATTTAGATCGTTTTTTTAATTCAGCCGCAGAGATGCGTTTACCCATCAATGAAACTAAAGAGGAAATAAAGAAAATAGTGGCTACACTTATTGAGAAAAATAAAATGGAATTTGCAGGTATAAGGTTACTCATCGCAGGAGGAGATGCGCCTGATGGATATACAATTACTCGACCACATCTTATTGTATTGGAACAAGCGCTTGCTCAACCAAGTGCTCAATTCTCAGAAAAGGGGATTCGTTTGGCTAGTTATCAATATCAAAGACAATTGGCTGAGGTCAAAACCACTGATTATTTAATGGCCATTTGGCTTCAACCCTGGATGAAAAAGAAGGGGGCAGATGATATTTTGTATTACCAAGAGGCTAGTATCTCCGAATGCCCTAGGTCTAATATTTTTATGGTTACTAAGGAAAATAAACTCATAACACCTTCTAACCATATGTTGAAAGGGATTACTCGGAAAAATATACTACAAGTAGCTGCTGCTCATGGCATTGAATTTGAACTTAGGGACATTACATTATCAGAAATTAAAACTGCCAAAGAAGTGTTTATTAGCAGTTCCACCAAAAGAATCCTACCAGTAAGTCAAATAGATGAACAAATTTATAGCTTAAATAGCTCAAAATCAATTAGTTATTGCATTTTTACCTATCTTTTGGCCTTGGAAAAATAAAACTTTAAACTTTCTATCACATTTATTAACTATTTGTTAATAATATGTGAAACATTTAGTCGAATTTTGAACTAGTTTTGCGGGATAATTACAACCTTTAAAGTCTAAGAAAAAAATTCTTTTGCATTTTATAATAGTCCTTTAATAGTTGTTATCAAGTTGAAAAATAAGAAAATACCGCTGTAGCATTTCCGGATTTGGTTTTAAAGTAAGTCGCCCACAGTAATAAAAATAAGTAACTAAAAAAATATTTTAAATTTTAAACTACAAAACATGAAAAAAATAACCATCCTGATGATTGGATTAATGACTTTAGGTTTATCGTCATTTGCTCAGATTATAGGAAAGGTTGTTGACCAAACAACCAAAGAAGTATTAGCAAATGCTAGTATTACAACTGAAAAAGGAGAAAATATTACCTCTGGATTAGATGGTACTTTTGAATTGAAAACAACAAAAAAAGGTGAAATCATTTCAATTTCTTTTATCGGTTTCAAAACTGCTAAAATAGCTGCGAGTGAAGACATGATAATAGAATTAGAATCTAATTCTATTGGCTTAAAAGAAGTAGCGGTTTTTGCCAACTTAGGTGTAGATAGAAAAACCCCAGTAGCTATTTCAACAATCAATGCAAGATTTGCACAAGAAAATTTAGGTACACAAGAATTACCTGAATTATTAAGAATTACTCCATCTGCCTTTGTAACTAAAGCGGGCGGCGGTTATGGTGATTCAAGAATTAATATTAGAGGTTTTGATAATAAAAATATTGCCGTATTAATCAATGGAGTACCTGTTAATGATATGGAAGGTGGTACCGTTTATTTCTCCAACTGGGCAGGTATTGGTGATGCCTTAAAACAAATTCAAGTACAAAGAGGTATGGGTGCTTCTAAATTAGCTATCCAATCTATCGGAGGTACTATGAATATCATTACTAAAACAACCGATGCTGAAAAAGGTGGTTCTGTTCAACAATCATTGACTGATTTTGGTCAAGCGCATACTGTATTGTCTTTGTCTACAGGGAATACAAAAAATGGCGCTTTTTCTTTTGTAGGATCAACTACTCAAGGCAACGGATATGTTAATAATACTTTTACGAATGCCTATTCTTATTTCTTATCTTATTCTAAAGATTTAGGTAACCACAAAATTCAATTTACTGCTTTAGGCGCACCACAAGAACACGGCCAAAGAAGTTCTCGTTTAACTCCTGCAGAATATAAAAAATATGGTTTGAAGTACAATAAAGACGTTTATGAGTTTGCTAATATGACTCGTAAGAATATCAATATTAACTATTTCCACAAACCTATCTTTAGTTTTAATGATTATTGGACCATCAGTAAGAAAACTACATTGACTACTTCGGTGTATGCTTCATTCGGACATGGTGGTGGTAGTGGTTTCATTGGAACCTCACCCACTACAAGAGATGGTGCTAATGGTTATTTAATTATGGACCCTACCGCAATAGCTAATGCAGCTTCTACTAAGGGCTCTTCATATGCCATTAGAAACTCTATTAATAATCATACTTGGACAGGTGCTTTATCTACTTTAAATACAGAGTTAAGCCCAACCGTAAATTTAACCTTTGGTTTAGATGGCAGAACTTATAAAGGAACACACTTCCGTGAAATGAGAGATTTAGTAGGTGGTTCTTTCTATAAAGATCCATTTAATCCTACAGCGAAAGTTGATCCTAATGCAAGTTCTTATGTTGATGTTACTAAAGTTACTCCAGCTAAAAATCGTATAGCTTATGATAATGACGGCTTGGTTAATTATATAGGTGCGTTTGGACAATTAGAATACACTAAAGATGATGTATCCTTATTCTTACAAGGGGCTGTGTCTGAAACCAATTATGGCAGAGTAGATAGATACAATACATCTCATATCGAATACAGTGCTGATAAAATAAATATCACTGGCTATAATCTTAAAACAGGTGTGAACTACAATATTGATGAAGCAAATAATTTATTTGCAAGTGTAGGAGCCTATAGCAGAGCGCCGTATTTTAGCTTTATTTATAATGGTACTACTAGCACCTCTAGTGCTATTTCTGGCAATGCTGTAAATGCTAACATACAAAATGAAGAAGCAAAATCGGTAGAAGCTGGATATGGATTCCGTTCTAATACATTTACATTTAAGTTAAATGCTTATTATACTGTATTTAATAATCGTTCTTTATCTTCTCCACTACTAAACAGTGCAGATGGGACTCAATATAGAGCTTTGATTTCTGGCCAAGGTGCATTACACAAAGGAGTGGAAGCGGAAGCTAAATATAAAGTAAATAAGAAGTTAGAAATTGGTGCATTTACTTCTTTGGGAGATTGGAGATGGGTAGGCAATGCTTCGGCAGTTTTGCATGATGATGTGAAAAACACTGATACAAAAGTGGATGTGTTTTCTGATGGTTTATTTGTTGGTGACCAACCTCAAATTAGCAGTGGATTGTTAGCTAGATATCAAGTAACTAGTACTTTTGATATTGGCGGTGATTTTTCTTATAATGATAAGTATTATGCTTATTATGATCCATCTTCAAGAACTAATTCTTCAATTATTGCACAACCCTATAGACTTCCTGCTTATGGTATTGCTAATGCTAGATTAGGCTATAAGTTTAAAATTGGTAAATTAGATTCATACGCTGCTGCGCATGTATACAATTTATTTAACAGAGACTATTGGATTGAAGCCAATGATGCAGGAGGTTCTTTAGCTGGTCAATTGGGTTCAGGATTTAAGGGCTGGGGAAGAACATCAGACATTAGTTTGAAAATTAACTTCTAATGATATAGTTCACTATAGATACAAAAAACCCTCACAATTTGTGAGGGTTTTTTATTTCATCTTACTTTCTTTTTTTAGATTTTGATTCAACCTTTATTTTTTTCACTCTCATGTTTTTAAATCTTACCACATCGCCATGGCCTAAGAAACCTAGATGGCCGCTGCTACGTGCTAAGCCAGGGTGTTGATTGTGATCCATGGTTCCATTGATAGATGCTGCAGCATAATCTCCATCCACTATTACTGTTCCATTTAAGGTTACTTTAATTTTTGTGCCAATGACCATTATTTCTTCTTGATTCCATTCCCCAGTTGGCTTTAAATAACCCCTTTTTGCAGGTATAACACCATATACCGAGCCATGGTATTGATAGGGTTGAAGCGTAGCATACATAGGGTGTTCACTATCTAATACCTGAATTTCCATACCCAAATAAGCAGCATCGCCTTCTAATGGCGCATGCACTCCAATGCCATTATTGGAACCAGGAGTTAATTGAAATTCGAAACGATAACTAAAATTATCAAACTCTTCCTTGGTATATAAATTTCCTCCACTGCCTTCTTCGGGACTCACCATTAAGCTTCCCTCTTTTACTAAATAACCAACCTTATTTCCAATCCATTGATCAATATTTGTACCATCAAACAAAGAAACAAATCCTTGTTTTTGTTCTTCTTCAGAAATGGTTGTGGCTGTTTCAGAAGGCAATTCTTT
Organism: Bacteroidota bacterium; assembly: GCA_947461595.1. GTDB lineage: Bacteria > Bacteroidota > Bacteroidia > Chitinophagales > Chitinophagaceae > Sediminibacterium. The sequence goes on from CANHLZ010000075.1 coordinate 6,369, forward strand.
CACATAAATATTTCTATAAGCTACATAAGTACCATGCGCTTGTAACTCAATCTGTTCTTTAGTAAAGAGGGGAAGATTGCGGTCCCAATAATTTTCCAAAATTATATTATCTGTTACTAAAATTCCATTTAAATACACGGTTACTTTTTCACCTTTCATGATGATATGAAAAGTATTCCACTCACCCACTTGATTATCTGCTACTACTAGGGGTTTACTAATATGTTTTTGATTGTTGTACAATCCACCCGATCCAACTTCTGCGCCCACATCATGTCGGCTTGTGTCCCATATCTGCACTTGAGGAGTACCACGTAAATAAATACCGGCATCTCCTTGCGCTGTAATTTTCCAATCCACATACATTTCAAAATCACCATATTTTTTTTCCGTGGCTAAGTTGTCGCCATGACCAGTAAAAACTAATAAGCCATCTTTTGCGATCCAATCTCCTTTAGTTTTTTCATTGGCTATTTTTTCGGCTGCTAATAATGCAGAGTCGCTCATTTTAGAACGAATAATAGGATTGGCCACCAAGGCTTTCCAGTTGGTAAGGTCTTTGCCATTAAATAAATTTACAAATCCATAGTCATAAGGCAATAATTTCAAATGCGCTTTGGTTTTAGAAACCAATATAGCACTGTCTTCACCATGTAGTAAATCAATTGCTTTTTCTAATGCGGCTCTTACATCAGCCCCTCTTATATTTTTATCTGCCAATGCAAGCTTGCACACAATTCTTGCAGCATCTTGACTTATCTCCACCTCATTTAAAAATTTGCTTACAAACATAAAGCTGCTAAATCCAAATAGATGATCAGCTTCTGCCAATATATTTCTTTTTTGAATTGGATTGATTGCTTTTTCCATTTTATCTTGCAGCAATAATAATTGTTGAGCAGTAGTATTTACTTTTTCTTTTGTAGGAGTAGCTATTTTTATTTCAGGTAAAACAAAATGTACATTGTCTAAAGCTGCTTGGATGTGTTTTTTATTTTCTCCCTTTGCATTTCCTAATGCATTAGTTAAAGCAGTAATGGCGGCATCTGAATGTATACTTGCCAATGCCCTAGCTGCATTGCCACCAAACCCATCCTCTTTTAATAATTTTGTTAATAATTTAATAGATGCGTCATCTCCTAATAGACCTAGTTGGTTAATAATTATTTCTTTTGCATAAAATGATGCTGCTTCTGAATATACACTCACAAGTAATGCGGCTGTTTGTTTTCTTAATTCATTGTTTAAAGTAGCTGCATTGACAAATGCATTTAACGCATAGCTAGACTTTAATTTTAAAGAATCATCATTTAATAATTGCACTAGTTGTTTCCATTCACTTTTTTGCCAGGATTTCATGGTGGCAATAGATGTATTTATTTCAGTACTGTTTTGATAAGGGAAAACCTCAATGGTTTTAGTAATAGCTTCTTTTTGAGCTTGAACCTGTGTTAAGCTAATTAAGAGAATGACTATATAAGATAAAAGTTGTTTCATTTTTACTATTTTAATTTCATTTTTAAATATTCCAAGGAGCACGCATGGCTGGATGAATAAGTTTGTTGGCTTCTTCATCATTAATAAATTCTTGTGCAACTGGATCAAATTTTAAGGATCTTCCCAATTGCAAAGCTATTTTCCCCATATTAATAATGGTACAAGATCTAAATCCATTGGACTCATTCAATGCAAATGGAGTTCTGTATTTTACAGAATCTAAAAAATTAGTCACTTGTGGAGTTGGATCGGGCATCATAGCCAACTTTTCTTTTAAATTGGGAATGTCTGATTTAAATCCTTTAAATAATTTTCCTTTAGGGCCTTCTATATAGGCCGCATTGGGATCGGTGGCTTCTCCATCTAAAATAATTTTACAACCATCTTCGTAAGTGAAAGTTAATTTTCTAAAAGTTCCACATGCATCTGGATGTTGTTGCTCTGCATCTACTTCCACCACCACTGGACTGGTTTCATCTTTTCCTAAAAAATATTGTATGGGATCGATATAGTGTTGTCCCATATCTCCTAATCCACCTCCATCATAATCCCAATAGCCTCTAAAAGTTTGATGTACACGATGAGCATTGTATGGTTTATATGTAGCTGGCCCTAACCATCTGTCATAGTCCAATTCTTCAGGAATAGGCTGCTCTTCTAATTTTGTTTTTCCTACCCAATAAAATTTCCAATCAAAACCGGTAGTTTTACTAACGGTAACTGTTAATGGCCATCCTAATAATCCAGATTCTACTAATTTTTTGATTGGCTTTACCGTGGTATTCATTCCGTAAAAATTATCTTCAAATCTGAACCAGGTATTTAATCTAAACATGCGCTTGTACTGCTGAACAGCTTCTACCACTCGCTTTCCTTCTCCAATAGTTCTGGTCATTGGTTTTTCACACCAAATATCTTTACCTGCTTTAGCCGCTTCAATGGCCATGATACCATGCCAATGCGGGGGCGTTGCAATATGTACAATGTCTACTTCAGGAAGTGCGATTAATTCGCGATGATCATGAAATGCTTTTATTTTACCACCTACTAATTCAGCAGCACTTTGTAAGTGATTTTTATCTACATCACAAATAGCAACTACTCTTGTTCCTGCATAAGGAATATGACCTCTTCC
>CANHLZ010000076.1 GCA_947461595.1 Bacteroidota bacterium
AAAGAAGTCGATGGAAAATTAATTAAAGGAATATGTGGCCAAGTAAATGGTTCTGTGATACCTGGTATGGTAGGATTAGAAGCGGGGCAATCTGCATTCGGAGATATTTACGCTTGGTTTAAAAATATTTTAGCATGGCCATTAAAATCAATCTTATTAAATACTACTATTAATAATGGTATCGTAAATGAAGAAGTAGTGGTAGCAATGGAAGATCAAATTTTAATAAAGTTAAATGAAAGCGCGAGTAAGCTCCCCTTAGATGCAAACGATCCCATTGCAGTTGATTGGATGAATGGCAGAAGAACCCCCGATGCCAATCAATTATTAAAAGGAGGCATAGAAGGAATTTCCTTGGCAACGAATGCGCCAATTTTATATAAAAGTTTGGTAGAAGCCACCTGCTTTGGAGCAAAAGCCATTGTAGATCGTTTTCTGGAAGAAGGTATCCCTATCAAAGGAATTATAGGTTTAGGTGGGGTTGCAAAAAAATCTCCTTTTATTATGCAAATGATGTCAGACATAATGAACATGCCAATTAAAATTCATAAAAGCGAGCAAACTTGTGCATTAGGTGCCGCTATGTTTGCCGCTACCGCTGCTGGCGTATATGAAAAAGTAGAAATGGCCATGAAAAATATGGGTCAAGGATTTGAAATAACTTATTATCCCAATAAAGACAGGGTTGATTATTATCAAGAACGTTATATCAAGTATATTGGGTTGGGAAAATATATAGAACAAACCACCATTAAATAGCAAAAACTAATGTCTAGATTTAATACCATCAAAGAAGAATGTTTCTTAGCTAATTTGGAACTTCCAAAGCTAGACTTGGTTTTATTTACTTTTGGCAATGTAAGTGTTGTAGATAGGGCCAATAAAGTATTTGCTATTAAACCAAGTGGTGTGCCTTATGAAAAATTAGCTATGGCCGATATGGTGATTGTAGATTTTGACGGTAAAGTAGTGGAAGGAAATTTAAGACCCTCTTCCGATACCCATTCACATGCTGTATTATATAAGCACTGGGAAAATATTGGAAGCATTGTGCATACCCATTCTACTTATGCAACGGCATGGGCCCAAAGTTTAAGGGACCTGCCTGTGTATGGAACTACTCATGCAGATTATACCATTGAATCCATCCCCTGCGCGGCACCTATGAAAGATGAAAAAATTAAAGGGGATTACGAAATAGAAACCGGGCATCAAATTATTGACTGCTTTAAAGAAAGAAAATTAGATTATCAAGAAGTAGAAATGATTTTGGTAGGCAGTCATGCTCCATTTACCTGGGGGAAGGATGCAAAAAAAGCAGTACACAATAGTGCAGTATTAGAATTCATCGCAAAAACAGCCATGTTTACCGAACAAATCAACAAGGAAGTAAAACCCATAAAAGATTCCTTAAAAAATAAACATTTTCAAAGAAAACATGGCCCCAATAGTTATTATGGCCAATAAAAAAATAATGAATATAGTATGATACCTCAATTAAAATCTTTAGACGTTTGGTTTATCACAGGAAGCCAAGATTTGTATGGCGCTGAAACTTTAAAAAAAGTAGCCGAGCATTCTACCGAAATAGCCAGCTCTTTAAGTGCTTCTAAAACCATTCCTGTAAATGTGGTATTTAAACCAGTCGTAAAATCGAGTGAAGAAGTTTTAAAAGCCATGCAGGAAGCCAATAATGATAAAAATTGCATTGGTGTTATATGTTGGATGCATACTTTTTCTCCTGCTAAAATGTGGATTAACGGACTTAAAATTTTAAGCAAGCCTTTGTTGCATTTTCATACTCAATTTAACAGAGACATTCCATGGAATACCATTGATATGGATTTTATGAATTTAAATCAAAGTGCTCACGGAGATAGAGAGTTTGGATTTATCACTGCAAGAATGAATATTAATCGAAAAGTTGTGGTAGGCCATTGGCAAGATGAAGAGTCATTAGAAAAAATAAATAGCTGGTGCCGATCTGCTGCTGCATGGAATGATTGGCAGGGTGCTCGATTTGTTCGCTTTGGAGACAACATGAGGTTTGTGGCCGTAACAGAAGGGGATAAAGTAGAGGCGGAAATTAAATTCGGATACAGTGTAAATACCTATGGCATTGCCGATTTAGTAGCAGTAGTTAATCAAATTTCGGAAAAAGAAATAGACCAATTAGTAGACATTTATCAAAAAGAATATCAATTACAAGCCGAATTATTAAAAGGAGGTGCCGCACATAGTTCATTAAGAGAAGCTGCCAAAATAGAATTAGGAATTGAAAAGTTTTTAGTGGATGGCAACTTCAAAGGCTTTACCGACACTTTCGAAGATTTAAATGGCTTAGCCCAATTGCCAGGGATTGCAGCGCAAAGATTAATGGCCAAAGGATATGGATTTGCAGGAGAAGGTGATTGGAAAACTGCCGCTTTAGTGCGCGCCATGAAAGTAATGGGTGCAGGTTTACAAGGGGGTAATTCATTTATGGAAGATTATACTTATCATTTTCAACCCGATAATAGAATGGTATTAGGTGCACATATGTTAGAAATATGCCCAAGTATTGCCGAAGGAAAACCTAGCTGCGAAGTTCATCCATTAGGTATTGGTGGTAAAGCAGACCCAGTAAGATTGGTATTTAACACTACCCCAGGTGCCGCGTTAAACGCCTCTATTGTTGATATGGGTAATCGATTTAGATTATTGGTGAACGAAGTAATGGCGGTAAAACCCATTCAAGCATTGCCATTGCTGCCTGTGGCTAGAGTATTGTGGAAGCCTTATCCGAATATGCATACAGGTTGTGCAGCATGGATATTAGCAGGTGGTGCTCATCATACATGTTATAGTCAAAACTTAACCAGAGAACATTTGGAAGATTTTGCAGAAATTGCGGGTATCGAATTTACCCTTATTGGAAAAAATACAGAATTAAGCAGTTTCAAAAATGAATTAAAATGGAGCGATGTATATTATAAAATTAGCCACTAATTCTTAGTGGCTAATTTTGGTTTTAAACAATGTTATTGAAAGCAATTACTCAATTACTGAAATTAAATTAGTTCAAACATAGCTTCAATTTCAACTGGAATATTACCAGGAAGTGAACCCATCCCTACTGCGCTTCTAACTCCTACTCCATTGTCTGGGCCCCATACTGCAGCAAATAATTCACTACAGCCATTGATAATATAAGGATGTTTTTCAAAATCGTTATTACAACTAACCATACCCAACACTTTTACCACTCGTTTAACTTTATCAAGCGAGCCCAAATTGGCTTTAATCGTTGATAAAATAGCTAGGCCTACTTGTCTAGCAGCCAACTTACCTTCCTCAAGAGATAAAGTAACTCCTACACGGCCAATTTGTAGAATTCCGTTGTCTTGCAAAGGACCATGTCCAGAAACAAAACAGTGATTTCCATCTACTAATAATGGCTTATAAACACCTATTGGCTTTGGAGCAGGTGGTAAGTTTAATCCTAATTTAGCAAAATTTTCTTCGGGAGTACTCATTGTTTTAATTTTAAAGGGTTTGCCTATTTCTAAAGATAAAAAATAAAACTTATTACCCAAAGAAATTAAAATAAGTCTATTGATAAGGCTCAATTGTTTTGATAGAACCGTCCTTATTGTATTTTAACTCAGTCATTTTAATATTTCTCAAATGTGTTTTACCAGATAATTCGGTATCATGATAAAATAAATACCATTTAGAGTTGTATTGAATGATAGAATGATGACTGGTCCATCCTTGAACCGGTTTCATAATAACTCCCTTATAGGTAAAGGGGCCATAAGGATTATCTCCAATAGCATAACATAAATTATGGGTATCCCCAGTTGAATAGGAAAAATAATATTTCCCATTGTATTTATGTACCCAGGCAGCTTCAAAAAAACGTTTATCGTTATTTTGTTCTAAGAATAGATTTCCTTTTTCATCTAGCAATTTAACTTCTTTAGGCGCTTCCACAATGCTTTTCATATCTGCACTTAACTTAGCTACCCTTGGTAAAATTGCTTTTTCATTGGCTGTTTTTAATTTAGCATTTGCATTGTATATATTGTTATCCCATCTTTGAAGTTGGCCACCCCAAATACCTCCAAAGTACATATAATATTCATTGTTGTCATCCTTAAACACAGCCGGATCAATACTATAAGTTCCTTTCATTTCAATGGGCTCGGCCTTAAATGGACCTGCTGGACTTTTACTAGTAGCTACCCCTATTCTAAAAATATCTTGCTTGTCCTTAATTGGAAAAAATAAATAGTATACTCCATTTTTATACGCGGCATCAGGTGCCCACAATTGTCTACCTGCCCAAGGAATATCTTTTTTATCTAAAGCAATACCATTATCCACTACTTTAGCCCCAATAGCATCCATAGAAAATATATGATAATCTCTCATGTCAAAATGGTCCCCATTGTCGTTTTCAGGAATTCCCGCATCAATATCATGAGAAGGATAAATATATATTTTATTGTTAAACACATGAGCAGAAGGATCTGCCGTAAATAGATGGGTTACTAATGGTTTAGAAATGGGTTTTAATTTGGGTTGTGCCCAAGCAGAAGCCATTACAAGCATGGTCATAATAAGAAATAGTAAATTTTTCATAGGTCAAATTTTATATTAGACAATATTAGATATGAAGATAATAAAAATATCATTTGAATCATATGAAATACACTGCTATCAATTGCTAAGTGAAAAGATGATTGTGGTCAGTTATTGTTGAAACAATGTATAAATAATTTAAACAAGTTTATACAATCGTATTTTTGTGCCATAGTATTTATTCTAATCATCTTAATAAGCATAATTTAAAAAAAATACTATAGAATAAGTCTTAAATTGCATAAATAATATATTAAGAATATGCCCGGAACTACTTTAAGATCACATTGTCCCATTACCACCGGTATAGATGTTATAGGCGATAAATGGACTTTACTAATAATAAGGCATATGCTTTTTCGTCATAAGCATACTTATGGTGATCTACTAGAAATGAAAGAAAGGATTGCTTCAAAAGTATTAGCTGAAAGATTAAGAACTTTAGCAGGAGATGGTTTAATTGAAAAAAGAAATCACCCCACTAATAAAAAAGTGTTTTTATATACTTTAACTGACAAAGGAATTAGTACTATTGAAATTATGGCTAAGATTATCCAATTTTCAGTAACCCATTATCGCAATCAAATGAATACAAAACCGGTAGACAAAAATAAATTGTCTTATATCTATACCCATTCAAAATCGGAAGAAGTATTTATTAAAGATGCTAAGAAAGAGTATATAAAATTTAGAAAGAAATTATTAAATTTTTAGCCAAAAAGCTACTACAAAAAAGACCACTAGCAATAGTGGCCTTTTTTGTTATTTAATATTAAAATAATCATAAAAATAATCGGGCGATTTTAAATTGATAAATTCAGTTCTGTTTTTATCAAAATCTTCATAGGTCAACGCTTGTATTTGTTCCTTAGTATAAGGCAATAGCTTTGACGGTTCATTGGTTTTAGTTACAAAACCCAATCCATGATCGCAGTCTAAAACAAACACCTGCACATCCTGCCTTGTGCATTGTAAGTATAAAATTGTTTTCCATACATCCCCATTCCAGGTTCCTTCAAAATCTCTTTGTTTCCACTGCTCAAAAGAACAAGCAGCCTCTTTTGTTAATGGATTACAATCATGCATAATAATAACCCCCTCTTTACTTAAATACTCCAGCACATTTTCAACATCTCTTGTTGAAAAATCATACTCGTGCATGCCATCAATCAATGATATATCAATTTTATTATTATTTAACAATGAAGCTGCGTCATTTTTAAAGAACTGATCACTTGTTTTTCTGAAATACTTATTATAGATATTCAAGGGATTCAAAATAATTTTTCCTAAAATTCTAAACTTATCAAAAGTAAAATCCGGATCCACCGCAATTTTAAATTTGCTTTTAATCCTGAAAAATATATGTCCGTTAAAAACCCCGATTTCAAGATAATTTTTTAGCGTCTTTTGTTTCATCAATAACCGAATTGCCTTGAGTCTATTCATCATAATTAAATTTATTAAATAAAGGTATTACAATTAAGATGATTTTAGATTTAAACCCTATATTTTAACTAAAAAATGTTATTGATATTGATTAAATTATATATAGCGCTTGTTATTCTAGCCAGTTATTGTAACTTACTGTTTCAAATAATAACCTATGAAAAAGTTGTTTTTTACCGCATTAGTAAGTGCAAATATTTTAATGCTGCAAGCGCAAGCTATTGATCCTTGGAAGTTAGAAGCAAAAAACTGGGACACAAAAAACTATTACGGTATCACGTCCGCCAATGGCATGATAGGTATTGTTTCTGCGCAAGAGCCTTTTAAAGTAAAAGACGTAGTATTGGCCGGGGCCTATGATTTATATGGCCGTGGGAGAGTGAGTAATTTTTTACGCAGTTTTAATTTGTTGAATATGCAAGTAAGTGTTAATGGAGAACAAATTAATCAAAACAATACCCAAAATTTTACACAAAGTTTAGACATGAAAAATGCCAGTTTTACTGCTAGTTTTGACTTGGGCGATAAAGCAAAAATTACTTACACTTATTATGCACTCCGTCAATTGCCTTTTACGGTTTTAATGGATGTAAGTATTACCGCCATCAAAGACATTGACTTAGGCGCTGCAAGTGTGATGGAAGCACCTGATGCTTTAAAAGAAGTACAAAACTATTACAATGAAATTGATCGCCCACATGTGGTTATTAGTTTATTGACTTCCTCTGCAAAAAGCCCAACTGGAAAATTATTAATGTGCGCCTCCAATACCTTTTTATTTTCTGAAACACATGGTACAGAACCCAGAGTGATTCATGAAATGTGGGATAACAATATGCACTTAATGAAATTTGCAAAAAAAATAAAAGCAGGTAGCACCTATCATTTTTCTATTGCAGGTAGTTCCATTACTTCTGCACATCACGAGGACCCATTAAATGAAGCAGAACGTATGACCATTTTTGCAAAATTAGAAGGCAGAGAAAGTTTAATTGAACATCATCAACAAGCTTGGGCCGAATTATGGAAAAGCGATATTCAATTAACAGGTGACGATCAAGCGCAACAAGACATTCATAGCATGCTGTATCATTTATATTCATTTGTTAGAGCAGGCTCCAATTTAAGTACTTCTCCAATGGGCTTATCTGGATTGGGTTACAATGGACATGTGTTTTGGGACTCCGAATTATGGATGTATCCTGCTTTGTTGGTTTTGCATCCAGAGATGGCCAAGTCTATGATTCAATATCGTTTTGACCGATTAGAAGCAGCTCGACGCAATGCTTTTAACCATGGATATAAAGGCGCGATGTTCCCATGGGAAAGTGCAGGATCAGGTGTGGAAGAAACACCAGTATGGGCATTAAGTGGTCCTTTCGAGCATCATATTACTGCCTGTGTTGGATTTGCCGCTTGGAACTATTATTGTGCTACCCAAGACAAAGAATGGCTTCAAACAACAGGTTGGAGTTTATTAAAAGAAACAGCTAATTTTTGGGCAAGTAGGGTGGACAGAAAAGGACCAGGCCATTTTGAAATTAATAATGTAGTGGCGGCAGATGAGTGGGCCGAGAATGTAAATAATAATGCTTTTACCAATGCGGCGGCCATTGTGAATTTACAATCGGCTAATAAAGCGGCGGCCATTTTAGGTTTGCCGCAAAATGAGGATTGGTCTTTTGTAGCAAAAAATATACCCATTCTCACAATGCCAGATGAAACAGGTGAAGCAAAAGGGGTTACACAAGAACATGCTTCTTATAAAGGAGAAGGCATTAAACAAGCCGATGTAAATTTATTAGCCTACCCTCTTAAAGTAATTACCTCTACTGCTCAAATAAAAAAAGACTTAGACTTTTATTCCAAAAGAGTCCCTAATCAAGGAACGCCTGCTATGACACAAGCCATCTTTAGCTTGCTGTATGAAAGATTAGGCGAAACTGAAAAAGCAGCACAATTTTTTAAGGAAGCTTATATCCCTAATTTAAATCCTCCCTTTAGAGTAATCGCAGAAACCAAAGGCGGCACCAACCCTTATTTTGCTACTGGCGCTGGCGGTATTATTCAGTCCCTACTGATGGGTTTTGGCGGACTAGACATTACCGAAAAAGGGATTGTTCAATTACCAACTAAGCTGCCAAAAGCCTGGCAAAAATTAACCATTACAGGCGTAATGGGCAAAACCTATACAGTAAAGTAATATTTAGAAAAAGAAATTTGTCGATTATTTTGTAACTTATTGCCTAAGTAAACACCTAGGCCATGTTAAACAAAATAAATGCAAAAAGTGGTAACAATAAATACAGACAAACTATAATAAACTTTGTTTGTTTTATTTTACTAATGCCATTTGGCAAAGTGATGGCACAAACTATTCAACCTATTCGCCCCTTAGATCTAAAACAAGTTGTAATTAACGACCCATTTTGGACGCCTAAATATAAATTATGGAATACCATTACCGTCAATGACGTTTTTGATAAATTAGAAGGGAAGTATATTCCTGACCGCAAAGATTTAATTGAAGAGCAAAAGAAATTAGGTAAAACAAGAAATGCTTTTACCAATTTTGATAGAGTTGCTAAAGGCGAAAAGGATATAAAAATACACGATGGTCCACCTTGGTATGATGGACTAGTTTATGAATCCATTAGAGGTGCTGCCGATTTGTTGGTAAAACATCCTGACGCACAACTACAAAATAAAATAGATGGTTACATTAACAGGATTGCTAAGGCGCAAGCCATAGATCCGGATGGTTATATTAATACCTATACCACCCTCACTAATTCCAACCGACGTTGGGGAACCAATAATGGGGATGATAAATGGCAACACGATATTTACAATGCAGGCATGTTGGCAGAAGCTGCAGTTCATTA
>CANHLZ010000077.1 GCA_947461595.1 Bacteroidota bacterium
CTGAAACAGAAGTTTCCCAAACCATGGGAAAAGTAACGCTTGAAGTAAAAAGTCAATACAGCAATACTATTGATGCTATTACGCACGGAGCTAGTGATGGTTTTAAATTAGCCATGAACGTTATTGCTATGTTGATTGGATTTATTGCATTAATTGCCATGATTGATTGGTGTATGTTGTCTATCGGACATTTATTTAACCCTAATTTACATTTGAGTTTGAATTTTCTTTTTGGTAAATTATTCTATCCAATGGCTTGGGCCATGGGCATTCCTTCTGCCGACATTCAAAATGCGGCTACCCTTTTGGGACAAAAGTTAACGATTAACGAGTTTGTTGCTTTTAAAAATTTAACAAGTAAAGTAGTTCCTATTATAACAGAAAAAGGATTACTCATTGTAAGTATTGCCATATGTGGTTTTGCTAATTTTAGTAGTGTGGGCATGCTTATTGGAGGAATTAGTCAATTAGCGCCTAATCGTCGACAAGATTTAGCTGAACTGGGATTGAAAGCACTTTTATGTGGTACCCTTGCCTCCTACTTATCGGCTAGCATTGCGGGTATTTTAATAGGATAGTTAAACAGAATGATGATTTTTATTAGCCGTAATAATTCAATAATTATTAGGATAATTGGTAACTTTGTGCTCTAAATAAAGTGGGCTATGGGTACTGGGAATATTGAAATAATAATTGCTGCCGAAAAAGACAATCTCTTACAACAAATAGGAACTAAAGTAATTAATAATCAACGCATCAGTTTTGACGAAGGTGTTTATTTATTTGATAAAGCATCGCTTCCTTTTGTAGGTGCATTAGCCAATTGGAAAAGAGAATCCTTACACGGAGATACTACCTACTTTAATAAGAATTTTCATATAGAGCCTACCAATGTTTGCGTTTTCTCTTGTAAGTTTTGTTCTTACTCTAAATTATACGCGCACAAAGAAGAAGGTTGGGAATTAACCATTGATCAAATGATGGACATTGTAAAATCTTACGATGGCAAACCTGTAACCGAAGTGCATATTGTGGGTGGAGTGCATCCTAAATTAACTTTAGAATTTTTCATTACTTTATTAAAAGCGATTAAAGCACATCGTCCCGAATTACATATCAAAGGGTTCACTCCTGTGGAATTGGATTATATGTTCCGCAAAGCAAAACTAAGTACCGAAGAAGGAATGAAATTAGCTCACGAAGCTGGATTGGATTCTTTACCAGGTGGAGGTGCTGAAATTTTTCATCCAGAAATTAGAACCATAATTTGTGCAGATAAAGCTACGGGAGACGAATGGTTACATATTCATAAAACAGCACATAACTTAGGTATGCATAGCAATGCTACTTTATTATATGGCCATATCGAAAAAGCAAAACATCGTATTGATCATATGGAAAGATTGAGACAATTGCAAGACGAAACAAAGGGTTTCAATACTTTCATTCCTTTGAAATTTAGAAACAAGGATAATGACATGCATGATATTCCAGAATCTATCATGACTAACGATTTAAAAATGTATGCTATCTCTCGCTTGTACTTAGACAATTTCCCACATGTAAAAGCTTATTGGCCAATGTTAGGCCGCGAACTGGCGCAACTTACATTAAGCTATGGAGTGAATGATATTGATGGCACTATTGACGATACTACTAAAATATATTCTATGGCAGGTAGTGAAGAGCAAACCCCCGTCATGAGTACCGAAGAACTGGTTCGTTTAATTAAACAAGCCCGCAGAAAGCCTGTAGAAAGAGGCACCCTGTATAATGTCATCCAAGACTATTCATTGGTGGAGATGGAATAATCTAAGCGAGTTTTAATACATTTGAGTATGAAACATGGCGTCCTATTATTATTCCTTATCGTTTTTGGCTTAGCTACACAAGCACAAACTGGCAATAATTTATTGCAGGAGCTGATGCAACAAAAACCAGCACAGTTTGGATCCATTTTAGAACATCCCAACGATTACCGTGTTCAAATTATTTACACCCAAATCAATCGAGATAAAAATAATATCCCCCATTTTAAGGAATATACTTACCGACTAAATCCTAAAGAATATTTTTATCCAGCCAGTACCGTTAAAATGCCATTGGCTTTTTTAGCTTTAGAAAAAATTAATACCTTAAAAGTCAAAGGGCTTTCGAAATCTACCTTAATGACTTATGACAGTGTAACTGCAAGGCAAGAAACCATTTACAACAACCCCTATGCTATTGATGGAACACAAAATATTGAAGAAGCCATTAAAGAAATATTTTTAATTAGCGACAACAATGCTGCCAATAGATTATTTGAATTTGTAACGCCACATACGGTTCATGAAAAATTAGCTGAAAAAGGTTATAAAGATGTATACATTAGAAATAGATTAGAATTAGGACGCACTAAACTAGAAAACAGAAACACCCAAGCCATCAATTTTTACAACCCCCAAGGAAAAATAATTTATCAGCAACCCGCCCAAATTAATAAAGACAGCCTGCCTTATTACAATGCATTTATTGGAAACGCTCATTATGACAATCAAGACAGTTTAATAAAAGGCCCTCTTAACTTTTCAGAAAAAAATAGAATTTATTTAAGCGACTTAAACCATATACTCAGGTCCGTTGTATTTTTTGATCAAACTCCAAAACAACAACGATTTAATTTAACCATGGAGGATCGAAAGTTTTTAATGCAATGGATGCATACTTTACCTACCGAATCCAAGTACCCTTCTTACGACAGTGCCAAATATTGGCCTTCCTATTGTAAATTTTTATACACAGGTTCGGCCAAAAGTCCCTTTCCTAGTAATATTAAAATATTTAATAAAGTGGGTGACGCTTATGGATTCTTATTAGACATTGCTTATATGATAGATCCTGAAAAGAAAGTTGAATTTATGTTAAGTGCTGTTATTTATTGCAATAAAGATGGGATTCAAAACAAAAACCAATACGATTATGACACTATAGGCTACCCTTTTTATAAAAATTTAGGTCAGTTGATTTACGACTATGAATTAAAGCGTAAAAAAGAATTTTTACCCCATTTTGACCCTATTCTTGGAGTGGAAAATTAGATATTAACAAATAGGGAATAATTTAAAGCATATCTCCCCTTAAAACTTACGTCTGTTTGCGAATTATTTGCGAAATTTGTAACTCAAATAAGCAACCATGATTTTATCCTCTTTATTAAACAGATTCAGTGAGCCAGAAACTTTAAAAATGGCCAAATTAGGCCGCGAATTAAGAGCACAAGGCAAAGACGTTATTGACTTAAGTTTGGGCGAGCCAGACTTTGATACCCCCCAACATATTAAAGATGCTGCTATTAAAGCCATCAACGACAACTGGAGTCACTATACCCCAGTAGCAGGTTTTGCCGATTTAAGAGAAGCGGTTTGCAGTAAACTAAAACGTGATAATAATTTAGAGTATAAACCCGAAAACATTGTTACTTCTACAGGCGCCAAACAAAGTTTAGCCAATGCGATTTTAGCATTAGTGGACGATGGTGATGAAGTAATTATTCCTACGCCTTATTGGGTAACTTATTCCGAGTTGGTAAAAATTGCACGTGGTAAAGTAGTTGAAATTAGAAGTACCGTAGAAGATGGTTTTAAAGTAAGTCCTGCACAAGTGGAAGCCGCCATTACTTCTAAAACAAAAGTGTTCATGTTCTCTTCTCCATGTAATCCATCAGGTGCTGTGTATAACAAAGAGGAATTAGCCGCATTAGCCAATTTATTTAAAAAATATCCAGGCATTACTATTTTATCTGATGAGATTTACGAATACATCAATTTTATAGGCAAACACGAAAGTATTGCTCAATTTGCAGACATCAAAGATCAAGTGATAGTGATTAATGGTTTAAGCAAAGGTTTTGCCATGACCGGCTGGCGTTTAGGCTACACTGCATCTAATGTGGAAGTAGCGAAGGCCATGGAAAAATTACAAGGTCAGTTTACTTCTGGAACATGCAGTATCACACAAAAAGCTGCTGTCACTGCTTTAGTGGGCGATTTAAAACCTTCTATTGAAATGACAGAGGAGTTTACGCGTCGTCGTGAAAAAACATTGGCCTTGGTCAATGACCTTCCTGGTTTTAAATGTTTTGCTCCTCAAGGTGCTTTTTATGTATTCCCTGATGTAAGTGCTTACTATGGTAAATCAGACGGCACTACTACCATTAACAACGCGCCCGATTTTAGCATGTATATTTTAAATGAAGCCAATGTATCCTCAGTAATGGGCGATGCTTTTGGAGAACCCCATTGTGTTCGCTTTTCTTTTGCCAATAACATGGCCAATATTGAAAAAGCTTGGGCTAGAATTAAGTTAGCTTTGGCTAAATTAAAATAAACTCATTTAGGTTAAATAAATTAATTTTAGAAGCGTTATGTAGGTAACGCTTCTTTTTTTATAGCAGCTACCCGATATGACACCTGAGAAATTACAAATGTTTGAAAATCGATTGCTTAAGAATTACAAGCATCGAATAAAACAAGCCAAGCGACAAAATATAAGTTGCTGGCGTTTGTATGACCACGATTTACCCGAATACCCTATCTGTGTCGAAATTTACGAGGACTATATTTATATTGCCGAATACAACCGTCGTCATGCATTAACCGATGAGGAACATGCCATTTGGTTGGCAGATACCAAAACGATTATTGCTGCCATCACTGGTATTGCTATCGATCATATGTATTTACGTGTGCGCAAAAGAATGGATCACAAGGAAGAGCAATATGAAAAAGACGAAGCCGTTCCCGAATCTAAAATTATTACCGTTCAAGAAAATGGATTACAATTTTTAGTAAACCTGACCGACTATCTAGACAGCGGTTTATTTTTGGACCACCGATTAACCCGTCAAATGGTGCAGGCCGAGGCCAAGGATACCGAATTTTTAAATTTATTTTCTTATACCAGTTCCTTTTCGGTGTATGCCGCTGCTGCAGGTGCTAAAACAGTCACCTCGGTGGATTTATCAAAAACTTATTTAAGTTGGAGCGAAGAAAATTTTGCGCTCAATCAATTAAAAAATATAGTCGCTTACCAATTTGTGCACGCCGATGTAAAACAATATTTAAAAACTTTACCTAGCAACAAATACGATTTAGTAGTGATGGATCCCCCCACTTTTAGCAATAGTAAAAGAATGAAATCGGTTTTAGACATTCAATTAGACCATGTCGAACTCATTAATGATGTTCTCCGCGCCATGAAAACTGGAGGCATTTTATATTTTAGCACCAACTATTCTAAATTTATTTTAGAAACGGATAAAATTCATTCAACGCAAATCAAGGATATTACGAAAGCCACTACCCCATTTGATTTTGAAGGAAGATTAAAACGTTGGTGTTATAAGATTATTAAGCAATAGATAAGTAAGTATAAATAAAATAACTCTTAGATTTACTACCCTTATGAAGTTGCGAGTTGAGCTAAAATAGCTTCCTGAATTTTTAATACCTGTGGAATGATTAAATCTTGATCATTGTTCTCAATCACCCAATCACATAATTTTAATTTAATAGTATCGCTTATTTGATGGCGCATTCTTTGCTCCACTTCTATTTTAGAACATGCATCCCGTTTCATCACTCTTTGAATACGTAAACTGGATGGTGCCGAAACTCCAATCACCCCAGTTAACCCTTCTGCTGCAGCCGATTCAAAAATCAATGCTGCCTCTTTAATAACATAGGGCGAAGTTTGAATGGCCGCCCAATCCTTGGCTGCCTGAATGGTTACCGGATGAACAATAGCATTCAACAATTCTAATTGATAGGGGTCTTTAAAAACAATGCCCGCTAAATAAGTTTTATCCAATTCACCATTAGCCGTGTAAACTTTCTCCCCAAATGTTGTAAGCAGTTGCGTTTTAATTAAGGGGCTGGTTTGCATTAGCTCTTTGGCTACTTCATCGGCATTGAACACAGGGATACCCAAGGTTTTAAATACCTGCGCAACGGTTGTTTTTCCCGCCCCAATGCCCCCTGTTAATCCAATAATTGCTGCCATAATGAAATAAAAAATCCGAAATGAGTTGTCTCAATTTCGGATTCTAATTTTATTTAAACAAATGTTTTATTTGTTAATAGCCTGAGACCACTCCAAACTAATAGAAGATCTTTCAATTTTCAAGTAGCTTCCTGGGCTTACTTCCAATTGAATGGTATTATCTTCGTTTACTTTATTAATCACTCCATGTATACCTGCAATGGTAACCACTTTGTCACCTTTTTGCATAGTGTCAATGAACTTTTTTTGCTCTTTTGCTTTTTTAGCTTGTGGGCGAATCATGAAAAACCAGAATACCACGATGATACCACCTAACATTACCAATTGAAAAGTACCACCACCTTGAGGAGCTTGTAATAAAATTTGTGTCATTTGAATTTATTTATTTGTTTATTTTTTAGTTTGTTATTTGTTTTCGATTATTCCTAAATGAAAACTTCTTTGGCAAATATAATACTAAACCTTTTAACCTGTTTACCCAATTTATAGGGTTACTTTTTGGGCTCTTTTACTTTGTGACTTATTTTTTGAATTTTACCTGAACCTATTAATTCTTTGTGGATATTGTCTAAAATTCCATTTACAAAATGTCCACTTTGTTCGGTGCTGTATTCTTTGGCTAAATCAATGTATTCATTAATGGTTACTTTAGTGGGGATGGTATCAAAATAAAGCAACTCACAAACGCCTAAACGCAATAATATCATGTCTATCACGGCGATACGTTCCATATCCCAATTGTTCAATTTTGGCTTGATGACTTCTTCTGTATATCCCTTTTTATCAATTGCAGTTTGTAATAAGTCGATGGCAAACTTCATTTTTTCGGCCCCCACTAAATCCATAAAATCAATGGAGCCTGGTTTTTGTAAATAGTTCAACACAAATCCAATCATCATCTCCCCCTCATCTTCCCAATTGCTAAAATGCTCGTCAATATATTCAAGGGTACTTTCCGACTCAATAATTAGGGAGCCAAATATGTATTTTAGTATTTCTTTTTCTTTTGCCTTGTCCCGACTTTCTTCTAAAATATAATTTTTATATAGGCCCGATTCCGTCAAGTTTCTAAAAAGAGTCTTCACTAAATCCCCTTCCAACCATTGCTGAGGCTTCACTATAGCCAATGCCTTTTTAAAGGATTCAGATTCAATGGTTTGCCAAACAATACTATTGCCGGCCACTTTGATATTCACCGACAAATCGGCTTGATCGGGTAAGTTTTTGGAAGATCTTTGTTGAGATTCTACTTCGGCATACAAGGCTACCTGGTGTAGCAAATGAACCAGGAATACGAACAAGTTTCGTGTTTTGTCAAATTCCTTTTGGAGTAAAGCATTGGGACTGCCTTGATTTTGGTTTTCCACCATGTACAAGACCTGCATTACTTTAATTCTAATATTTCTTCGGTTCATCATATGTATAAGAGCTAAGCGGCTGCAAATCTATCTAAATAATTGGTACAAACTGCCATTTTTTACTATAAACCTTTGCAAATCATGCAATTTTAGGCATAGATTTGCTTCCCTTGCGCTAGAAAAACCAGAAAACTGAAAATTTGACCTATTGTAGCTGTAAAAATTTCAGTGGCACGGTTATCGATGTAATGGAAGTATAATATTTATTAATAAACAAAAAACGATAAAGTATGGCTAAGAAATTAAACATTACTCCTCTGCATGACAGAGTAATTGTTAAGCCTGCCGCTGCAGAAGAAAAAACAGCTGGTGGAATCATCATCCCTGATACGGCTAAAGAAAAACCACAACGTGGCGTAGTAGTTGCAGCTGGAACAGGTAAGAAAGACGAACCTGTAACTGTGAAAGTGGGTGACACCGTTTTATACGGCAAGTACGCTGGAACAGAAATCCAATTGGATGGTCAAGATTTATTGATCATGCGCGAAAGCGATATTTTAGCAATTGTATAATTGTTAGAACAGATTTATTAATTAACGAAATAAAATAAGTTTATATGTCTAAAATGATTTTTTTCGACTTAGAAGCGAGAAATAAAATGAAAAAAGGGGTTGACACTTTAGCCAACGCCGTAAAAGTTACTTTAGGACCAAAAGGTCGTAATGTAGTTATTGAAAAGAAATTTGGATCACCTTCTATCACTAAAGATGGTGTTACTGTTGCAAAAGAAATTGACTTAGAAGATCCTATCGAAAACATAGGTGCTCAAATGGTTAAAGAAGTTGCTTCAAAAACAGCCGATTTAGCTGGTGACGGAACTACCACGGCCACTGTATTAGCGCAAGCAATTATTGGCGAAGGTTTAAGAAACGTTACTGCAGGTGCTAATCCAATGGATTTGAAACGCGGTATTGACAAAGCAGTTGAGAAAGTAGTAGCTAGTTTAAAGTTACAATCTCAAGCGGTTGGCAACGACACTAAAAAGATTGAGCAAGTGGCTTCTATTTCTGCGAACAACGATAATGAAATTGGTAAGTTGATTGCACTTGCAATGAGCAAAGTGGGTAAAGAAGGTGTGATTACTGTTGAAGAAGCAAAAGGAACGGATACTACAGTAGATGTAGTAGAAGGGATGCAATTTGATCGTGGATACACTTCTCCTTACTTCGTTACCAATAGCGAAAAGATGGAAGCAGAAATGCAAAATCCTTATATCTTAATTTATGACAAGAAAATTTCAGCAATGAAAGACATCTTACATATTTTAGAGAAAGTA
>CANHLZ010000078.1 GCA_947461595.1 Bacteroidota bacterium
CTTTAATGAATATATTTAAAGAATTAAATAAGGATATTGGCATGCCTATCCCACTTACGGGTAATTTAACTCCTTGGGCTAAACAGGGTGTTCTTTTATTAAATGCGGTGTTAACAGTAAGGGAAAATGAACCAGCAAGTCATGCTAAAATTGGCTGGATGGACTTTACCAACGATATTATTCAAAAACTTTCCGAAGAAAAAAAAGGGTTGGTATTTATTTTATGGGGTAATTTCGCTCAACAAAAAATAAAACTCATTAATCCATTAAAGCATAAAATTTTAAAAGCTGCACATCCTTCTCCATTTAGTGCATTTAATGGATTTTTTGGATGCAAACATTTTAGTGCCGCCAATGAGTATTTAGTTCAACATAATAACAACCCTATTAATTGGGCCATTTAAATTATTGATGATGAAATTATTTAAAAATATCATTGCACGTACATTAGCATTCTGGGCTTTATTTGTGTTTGCTTCTACTATGATGATATTTTTATGGCTTTATCTTTTATGTTTTTTTATGCCAGATCCATTGAAAACAAGATATCATAGAAGAATATCTCAAATATGGATGAGTATATTTTTATTTTTATCTGGTTGTTCCTTTAAAGTAACAGGTAAAGAGGTTTTTAACGGACTAGAAAATGCAATTGTAGTTTGCAATCACAACAGTTTAATAGATATTCCAATAAGTACCCCTTTTTTACCCAGAGCGAATAAAACCATTGCTAAAAAAAGTTTTGTGTACGTTCCTCTTTTTGGTTGGGTATATCAATTTGCTACCGTAATCGTTGATCGAAAAAATGACCATAGTCGAAGAGCAAGTTTTGAAAAAATGAAAAATGTATTAAATAATGGGTTAGACATGCTCATTTATCCAGAAGGAACAAGAAACAGAACTGAGGCTCCACTTAAATCATTTTATGATGGTGCTTTTAAATTATCCATTGATACACAAAAACCAATTGTGCCTGTTGTGTTATTGAATACAAAAAAAGTATTACCAGCTAAACCAATTATGTATTTAAGTCCAGGTAAAATGAGTATGAATATTTTACCCGCTATTTTCCCACAAGGCCATTCTAAAGACAGCTTAAAAAAATTAGTATTTGAAGAAATGGCTAAATATTATTTAGCCAATAATGATCGAGCTTAATAAGAAGAGGAAGAAAAGGTTCTACTTCTGTTTATTTTTAAATCTCTTAATATTCCAGATTTAGGATTGATGGTGATACTGAATGACCTATATAATCCTATAGGCGTAACATTAATGGCCATCTGCCAGCAATGCATCTCTCTAGTAATAAACATACTTAATTGTTGAATATTGGCTTTGGCGACGTCAATATAACCAGATCCACCTATTTTCCATTTGGGTGTTAAACTAAAATCGCCATTAAAATTTAAACTTGAATAAGTTTGTAATTTAAACCCGGAATAATCAGATTTAATGGTTCTTGAAAATTGAAAAGAATAGGAAAAAGACAAAGACCAAGGAATATTAAAATCGGTATACTCAGCTGGGTTAGCTTTTACATATTGAAGTTGCCTTTGCTGTTCATCAGGAGTCATAAATGGGTCTATCGGAATTTCTTTTGACTTAGAAGCTTTTTCATCTTTGGATTTACTTTTGAAAGAAGTAGAAATTGAAATACCTCCATTAGTAATATGTCCAAATTTTAATTTTGTAAAATCTACGTCTAATTTATTCATTCTAAATCCTTGTTGGTCATTGGCATATGGATCTAGAGTAACTGAAGAGGTAATATTTAACACATTAAATAAAACAGTACGAGCATAAAAATTAAAGCTGCCTAATTGAAAACTGTCAGCTAAAAAATTAAAATTTGAATTAAAGCCAAATCCTTCAATTAATTTAATCTTTTTAAATTTTTCTTCAGCATCAGAGGTATCCTCTCTGTCTTTTACTTTCATTTCTAATAAATTGTCTATTCCAAAACCCAAGCCACCAAATGTACCTTCTGAATACGCACCCCCTAATGCACCTCCATCAAATTTAGAAAAACGATAAGTCCTTCCTGTAGTATCTATTTGTGAAGTATAATGATAAGAAGAAGCTAAATCAGGAGTGTAATTGAATGAAACACTAGGTCTAATTTCATGTCTTATTGCTTTTACATAACTATCATTAAATTTATACGTACCAAATATTCTTGAAGAGGTTCCTACACCAAAAGCTATATGAGGGGCTCTGTAAAAGCCTCTACTGGTGGAGGTATCCACTTTATTCAACTTGCTATTCCATGTTTTTGTGTTTTGCGAACCATACCATTTTTCTTCAAAGCTAATATTAGGACTAATGGTTATAGGGCCTAAAGAAGGCAATGACAAACTAATTGGAATACTATGCGTCGCGCCCCATTGCATGGTGTCTAATAATCTAGGCATATTAAAAGCAGTATCATAGAATGAGAATTGATTTTGAAATGACCCATTGTATCCAATTCCTAATTTTTCATACCATTTATTAGCACCTACTTGTTCCTTTTTTTGGAATGGGTAAATTGTTAATGCATTAAAATTAATATTTGGTAAACTTAAATTCACCAAGCCTAAATTATTGTTTTGACTATGATTTAAGTTAACCGATAAATTATATTTATTATCCCATGATTTATTATAACTAATAGATGAGCTAATTTGATTTTGATAATTTTGTAATGGATTATTCAATAAAGACTTATTATACTTAGTACTTCCAAAATTCACATTGGCCGAGAAATTGGTTCCTGGTAATGCTCTTGCATCCATAGAATGTGACCAATTGATCATAAAGGTTTTCGTACCAGTGAATTCGGTAGATACCCCCGTGTTTCTATTTAAAATTTTAGTATTCTGTAGGCTTAAATTAAAATTGCCTATATACTTATATCGTAAAATATATTTACTATTTAAATTGGCACTCCACCCTCCATAAGAATAAATATTACTTCTTAAGGTGGCGTCAAAATTATCGCTTAATACTTTGTAATAACCTATGCCTTCAAAACCTAAACCAAAATCCTCACTAGAAGTAAATGCAGGTGACATCATCCCAGAATGCCTTCCTTTAGTTAATGGGAAAATACCAAAGGGAATGCCAATAGGAAAAGGAACCCCTTCAAATTCTGGGAAAGCGGGTCCAGAAACACCAATTTTATCATTAATAATCTTTAATTTATTGGTTCTGAATGCAAAGTGAGGGTCATCTAAATTACAAGTAGTAAATCTTGCTTTCCATGCAAAAGCTTCGTCTTTATTAATTTTCTTCATCGAAGACGCATTGATATAAATTTCGCCCTGTTGAAAATTACTATTCTTGGTTAAACCCTTTCCTGATTTCATGTTAAAATAAATGGAATCATTTAAGGATACCATACCGCTTTCTTGAAATTTAGGATTGCTTTGGGGATTACCTAGTGTATCTTTTGCTCCATATGCTTTTATATTTTGAGTCTGTTGGTCATACACAATAGTAGCTGCTTCTAAAATGGAGGTTTTATACTCAGTTTTAGCATTGCCATATAAATAGAATTCCTTTGTAGACATTATCATTACACCAGAGTCTGCAGCAGTATATTTTACAGGCGTGTCAATGCTGTCTTTTGATATTCTGATTGACTTGGTAAGGGTGGTATCGGTCTTTTTAACTGAACTGTCTATCAATTTAACTGGGGCGTTCTGAACCGCTTTGACCTGTGCCATAGTAGGATACACGGTCAATAAAACTATTGTTAATATTAGTAAAATGCCAATATTTACAATAGAAGGCCTAGATTTTACGTTATTTTTGTATCCTGATTCTATCACAGCTGCAAAAATAAACTAAAACAGCATTAAGGCACTGATTATGAAGCAAAATAGACTGATTTTAGCATTTACTTATGGAACAATTGCCCTTTTTGCCCTCTTAAGCTTAAGTGTAGAAGCCCAAAATTCAACAAAAACCTTAAAACGCATCATCATTGATCCAGGTCATGGTGGTACCGATCCTGGCGCCAATGGAAAATATTCAACAGAAGCCGCTGTCTCCTTGGCGATATCCTTAAAATTAGAAGAATATTTTCATGATGCCATTCCTGATGTAGAAGTAGTATTAACCAGAACCACCGATATTTTTAATTCTGTAGTAGACAAAGCGAATATAGCCAACACTGCAAAAGGCGATTTATTTATCTGTATACATACCAATTCAGCTGATCCAAGTAGAAATAGAGAAATCATTGGTTATACCAATAAAACCTATACTGTGAAGAAAAAAGGGGTTAAAAGAAAGGTGACACGTAGAGTCCCTTTGTATAAAACCACCTATACCCCAAGTGCTGCAAGGGGTACAGAAACATTTATTTATAATGTTGGAAAATCTGATCAAAAGAAGGATATGGCCAATGAGGCCGTGGATGATGTAGTGGAAAAATTAGATTCAGTGTCAGAAAAGCAAATTAAGGAAATAGATGCAGCGGATCCTACCCGCTCCATGATGATTAGCTTATTAACCCAGCAATTTTTTCAAAGAGCAGCTAGCTTAGCCTTGACCATAGAGGAAGAGTTTAAGGCCGCTGGAAGATTAAGTAGAGAAGCCAAACAAAGACAAAAAGGAATCTGGGTTTTGGCTGCCGTTCAAATGCCAGCAGTATTAGTAGAAACTGGCTTTATATCCAACCCAGAAGATGAGGATTATTTAAATAGCGAAGATGGACAAAATCAAATTTGCGAAGTAATCACTAAGTCGGTGATTAGGTACAAAAACTCCTTGGAAAACCAGAAAAAGACAAATGCCAATTAGCTCCTATTTTTTAGCTAATTTTGCAGTAAAGTACATTTAACAAGATGCGTGTATCAAATGAAACAAAAGTAGGGGCCTTAACCGTAATAGCAGTTACGCTTATTGTTTTAGGTTTTAATTTCCTAAGAGGTAAAACGATTTTTAAATCCAGCAATGTTATTTATGCTAAATATACAGATACCAAAGGATTGATTGTTTCTAATCCAGTTTTTGTAAATGGATATCAAGTGGGGTCTGTTTTTGAAATTGAAAACCAAAAAGATAATTTAACTCATATAATTGTTTCAGTTAAATTAAATGAGCCTTATAAAATCCCAAATAACTCCATTGCCACTATTCAAGATAACCCTTTGGGCATAAGCAGCATAAGTATTGTTTTGGGGAATTCGACTAGTTTTTTTAAATCTGGAGATACTATAACCACTGCACCTGCCGCAAGCTTATTAGGAGACTTTGTAAACACCCTTTCTCCTTTAGGGGAGAAAACTAAAAACGCCATTACATCTTTAGATAAAGTATTGAATAATATTAATACTGTTTTAAATGATGGCAATAAAGAAAAATTACAATCTATATTAGAAAATTTAGCGGTGACGACTAAAAGTTTAAGTACTTCGGTGAATGCTATAGAAACTATGCTTCAAAAACAAAATGGTTCTATAGCTCAAACTTTTGATAATGTAAATAGTTTTACAAAAAACCTAAATGAAAACAATCAAAAGTTAAATAATATTATCACTAATTTAGACAGTGCATCGAAAGCAGTGAAAGATGCCGATTTAAATAAAACCATCAAAACCATACAAATGGCTGTGGCCAATTTAAATGTCAGTTTACAAAAATTAAATTCAGGAAATGGAACGGCAGCAAAATTAATGAATGACAGTTCCTTTTACAATGAATTACAAGGCACTTTAAAAAGTATTAATACTTTAGTGGATGATATTAAAGTTCATCCAAAAAGATATATCAATTTATCCGTTTTTGGGAAAAAAGACAAATCTACTCCTTTGACCAAACCATTAGCCGATTCAATTACCAATGACTAAAATTGGTTTAATTATATTATTCATTTCCTTATCGATACATCCAATACGGGCTCAGATTATTGACCGTAACGAAATAGGCAAGTCTATTTCAATTAAAAAACTTTCCAAGGATACTGTTCCTATTGCCAGCCCTGCTACCATAGAAAATGGGGGCAAATTAATTGAATTTCTTTCGGCAGAAACTTACAATGTCAAGAAGATGGACAGCATGGATTACTTGGTTTTTGTTGGTCATGTTAAAATAAGACAAGGGAAAACTTTATTGTACGGAGACAGTTTAATTTTAAACACCACTAAAAACACCTTAGAAGGTTTTGGTCATATTCATATTAATGATGCAGATAGCGTAGATACTTATTCGGATTACTTAAAATATTTAGGGGCAACTAAAAAAGCTTTTTTAAGGAAGAAGGTTAAATTAACTGATGGAAAAGGAATTCTTACTACTGACTCATTAGATTATGACGTAGCTACTAAAATGGGCGTTTTTACAAAAGGTGGAAAATTAGTAAGAAACAAAACTGTCTTAACTAGTAAGGAAGGGGTGTATTTTGGAGAAACCAGAGATGTTATATTTAGAAATAAAGTTGAATTACATGATATAGATAATCACATTATTACTGATACCTTAGAATATAACACCTATTCCCAATTAGCAAATTTTATTAGCCCCAGTAAAATAATTACTGGGTCAAGAACAATTACAACAAGTAATGGGAACTTTAATACTGGCTTAAAGCAAGGCTATTTGTATGAAAGATCAGAAATTGACGATAGTACTTATCATTTTATTGCCGACGAAATGGCAGTAGACGATTCTGTGGGAACGGGGGAATTTAAAGGCAACGCCATTTACCGCTCTAAAGATACATTGGGTTTTGACTTATTGGCTAATAACATAAAAACCAATAAGGTGAAAAGTGTTTTATTTGCAACGGAGCATCCTTTGTTATTGATTAAACAAAAAAATGACACCTTGTATATTGCGGCGGACACCCTGCATACTGGTAGAATTTCAGATTTATCTCATCCTATTCCCCTAGCCAGAGACAGTGTTGGAAAAATAATAGATACTACCTTAAATAAGTATTTTGAAGCCTATCATCATGTAAAAATATACTCCGATTCCTTACAAGCAAAAGCGGATAGCTTATTTTATTCATTAAACGACTCTACCATTAGATTGTTAAACAACCCTGTTGTATGGGCTAATAATAATCAAATTACAGGTGATACCATTTACTTATTCATTAAAGATAAAAAACCTGAGCAATTAAAAGTTTTTGAAAATGCTTTTGCTTTTAATAAAATTGACACAACTAATTTTTTCAACCAATTAAAGGGCAATAGATTAAATGCTTGGTTTCAGAATGGCACTATTTCTAAAATGATTACGAAAGGCAATGCTGAAAATATCTATTTTGCATTAGACAATGATAAAAATTTTATAGGCATAAATCATTCCAATGCTCAAATTATTGAAATCACTTTTGAAAATGATGAACCTGCAAAAGTGGTATTTAAAAATCAGCTCATAGGCAATATGACGCCTATTGGCCAAACACCAAAGACAGATTTAATGATTCCAGGATTTATTTGGCTCGATGAACAAAGACCAAAATCAAAATTAGATTTGAGCCCAAATTTTCATTAATTATTACTGTTCTGTTTTTTCAAGCATTAAATAGGCTTTAATAAACCCATCAATTTCACCATCCATTACAGGGCCAATATTTCCAACTTCATGATCGGTGCGGTGATCTTTAATCATTTTATAAGGATGAAAAACATAAGAACGTATTTGACTTCCCCACTCTATTTTTTTCTTATTGGCATTTGAGGCATTTAAAGCCTCTTGCTTTTTTCTCATTTCTTCTTCATACAATCTACTCTTCAACATCTTCATGGCAATTTCTCTATTCTCTCCCTGTGTTCTAGATTGCTGACATTCTACAATAATGCCTGAGGCATGTCTTAATCTTACCGCAGTTTCTACTTTATTTACGTTTTGACCTCCTTTACCACCACTTCTATAAAACTCCCATTCAATATCTGCAGGATTTACAACAATATCAATGGTGTCATCTATTAAAGGATAGACGTAAACAGAAGCAAAAGAGGTGTGGCGTCTTGCATTACTATCAAAGGGAGAAATTCTAACTAAGCGGTGTACGCCCGATTCGGCTTTTAAAAAACCATAAGCAAAAGGTCCATCAAATTGTAAGGTAGCCGACTTAATACCTGCTCCATCCCCTTCTTGATAATCAAGTGAACTTACTGTCCATCCTTGCTTTTCTCCATACATGGTATACATACGTAAAAGCATCTCCGCCCAATCCTGACTTTCAGTGCCGCCAGCCCCAGGATTAATTTGTAAAATGGCTGGAAGTTCGTCTTCTGGTTTATTTAGAGTACTCTTAAATTCAGCTTCATCAATAGATTCCACTGCTTTTTTAAAAGCATCCTGTGTTTCTTGTTCTGTGGCATCCCCCGCTTTCCAAAAATCAAATAATACTACAAAATCTTCCACATTGGATTCAACCGTTTGAAACATGTTAATCCAATATTCATTTACCTTAATTTCTTTCATGGTACTCGTAGCGCGCGTATTATCATCCCAAAACCCAGGAGATAGAGACAATTGTTTGTCTGTAGCTACTTTATATAATCGGTTATCGACGTCAAAGAAACCTCCTTAGGACACTTACTTGGTCCTTCATACGCTTTATCTGCTCAATAGTCATGTATGATCAAGTTTAGCATTAAACCTTTTAGAAAGGATTTAATGAGGTATTTAAAATGAGCCATTCTAGTGGACTCTGTTTTGTAAAAAGTACTACAATCCTCATAAGCCGGATTCTGTTTCTAA
>CANHLZ010000079.1 GCA_947461595.1 Bacteroidota bacterium
GATTTTGACATGGTGGACAAACCTACATAATTTTTCATAAAAAGCCTACTTTTGCATATGCGCAAACTAACCATGGACGAGTTGGGACGAAAGTCGGTGGCCGACTTTAAGTTGGCCAACAAAAAGCCCATTGTAGTGGTGATGGACAATATCCGTAGTATGCACAATGTGGGTAGCGTTTTTAGAACCGCTGATGCTTTTTTAATATCAGGTATTTGTTTGTGTGGGTTTACACCACAGCCTCCTCATCGTGACATTCAAAAAACGGCTTTAGGTGCCACAGATTCGGTGGATTGGATGTATTATGAAAAAACCACCGATGCTCTAGTGGCTTTAAAAGAACAAGGCTATAAAGTTTATGCGATTGAACAAACCCAAGGCAGTATATCTTTAGAAAATTTTAAAAGCCATTTAACTCAACAAGAAAACAATTCAATTGCATTTGTTTTTGGCAATGAAGTAGACGGGGTGAATAGTGATGTGTTGACCATTTGTGATGGGGCTGTAGAAATTCCTCAATATGGCATGAAACATTCCTTAAATATTTCCATTGCAGCCGCGATTGTTTTATGGGAGATGGTTAGATAGGGGGTTCAATAAAAATATTATTTTATAATTAGAGTAAAAATTAGAGTAACAATATGTCGGCAGTTAAAAATTATTTGAGTTTGGTAAAATTTTCACATACCATTTTTGCATTACCCTTTGCATTGATAGGTTTTGTGTTGGGGGTAAGAGCGCAGTGGATGGCTCAAATGCCGGTAGAACATTTTTTCTTAAAACTTTTTTTGGTTTTGATATGTATGGTAAGCGCACGTTCCACTGCGATGGCTTTTAATAGATATTTGGATCGTCATTTTGATCAATTAAATCCAAGAACTGCCATTAGAGAAATTCCAGCGGGCATTATTAAAGCAGAAAAAGCATTGTTATTTGTTTTTATCAATATGGGTGTTTTTATATTGGCTAGTTTTTTTATCAATAGCATATGTTTTTATTTATCGCCAGTGGCACTTTTTGTTATTTTATTTTATAGTTATACCAAAAGGTTTACTTATTTATGTCATTTGGTTTTAGGCATTGGATTGTCTCTAGCTCCCATTGGCGCTTATTTAGCAGTAACAGGAAGCTTTGCGGTATTGCCCTTGCTATTTTCTTTTGCTGTTATTTTTTGGGTAAGTGGTTTTGATATTATTTATGCATTGCAGGATATTGATTTTGATCAATCACAATCCTTATACTCTATTCCCAGCTATTGGGGATTAAACAAAGCATTGACCATTGCTAGACTACTTCATGTATTTTCGGCCGGTTTTGTGTTTGCGGCTTATTTTGTTGGCGGCTTTCATTTTATGTATTTAATAGGCTTACTTGTTTTTGTGGGCATGCTTATTTATCAAAACAGTATCGTAAAGCCCAATGACTTAAGTAAAGTAAATATTGCTTTTATGACAGCCAATGGCATTGCGAGTATTGTATTTAGTATTTTTGTAATAACGGCATTGGTGATAGAGATGATGAATAGTGCTAATAATAATTTTATTCATTTTAATTAAATAGAAACCCTTGGCTAGAATTATTTGTATAGATTATGGCGGAAAAAGATGTGGATTGGCCGTGACTGATCCTTTGCAAATAATTGCAACGGCTTTAACGACTGTTGACACCAAAGACTTATTTACTTTTTTAGCTGATTATTTTAAAAAGGAGCCTGTTGAATTGATTTTAATAGGGGAACCACTTAATTTGGACAATACCCCCACCGATGCTACGCCACTGGTGAAAAAAGCCATTATTGATTTAGGTAAAAAATTTCCTACCATTCCCATTCAAACCGTAGATGAGCGCTATAGTTCCAAAAATGCAGTAAGAGCAATGGTAGAAATGGGCATGAAGAAAATAGACCGTAGAGATAAAAAAACCATTGATCGGGTGGCGGCTACCATGTTATTGCAGGAATATCTCACCAACCGTTCGTAAAAGCCATCTTTTATTGATAACTTTGCAGCCAATATAATTTTGTTGTATGATTTTACCAATTGTTGCCTACGGTGCAACTATTTTAAGAAAAGTAAGTTTACCCATCGCGGCAGACCATGCTCAATTGGCTACTATTATCGAAGATATGTGGGAGACCATGTATGAGAGCAATGGGGTAGGATTGGCTGCGCCACAAGTAAATAAGAATATTCGGTTGTTTGTAATGGACAGTGCTCAAATTTTTACCAACAGAGAGGAAGAAGATGAAGTGTATCCAGATGCACCCGGTATTAAAAAGGTTTTT
Source organism: Bacteroidota bacterium (assembly GCA_947461595.1). GTDB lineage: Bacteria > Bacteroidota > Bacteroidia > Chitinophagales > Chitinophagaceae > Sediminibacterium. The sequence continues at coordinate 2,285 of CANHLZ010000079.1, forward strand.
ATCAATGCCAAAGTACTTGAAACTGGAGGGAATGATTGGGTATACAATGAGGGCTGCTTAAGTATTCCAAAAATTAGAGAAGATATAACCAGGTCAGAAACAGTTACCTTATCCTATAGGGATGAAAATTTTGTAGAACATACCGAAACTTTTAATGGCATGACGGCCAGAGTTATTTTGCATGAATACGATCATATTGAAGGAAAATTATTCATCGATTATTTAAAGCCCTTGCGCCGTAAAATATTACAAGGGAAATTAAATGATATAGCTAAAGGAAAAGTAAAAGTAGATTATAAAATGATTCTACTTAAATAAGACCTAGCTTTATAAGCAGTTAAATTAAATTATGGAATTCAATTTTAGTAAATATTTTTTTTCGACAAGCTTACTGCTTATTATCCATTTAACTGCCGTTGCACAAGATTCTACTTTCAATGAGCAAGGCCAAAAATTTACTTTAACCGATGCCATTGTGCGTAATCATTTTGATTACAAAGAAATTTTACAAAAGATTAAAGAAGATACTAGTTTTTATAAAGCATTTAAAACATTGCGTACCATTGGGTATAGTTCTTACAATCATATTGAAATGAAAGACAAGAACGAAACCATGGTGGCTACCTTAAATAGCAAAACCAAGCAAACAAGAAAGAATAATTGCAGAACCATGGAAGTGTTGGAAGAGCAAACCACTGGTAATTTGCGCAATGCTGCTGGAGAGTATAATTATGTTACGCCTTCTTTGTATGCTAGTTTGTTTTTTACCAAAGGAACAATTTGTGGCGAAACCAATATAGTGGCTGGTAAAAAAAGAGTGGTACAGGGCAGTAGCATGGAAAAAGCAAAAGAACAATTAAAAATGTTGTTTTTTAATCCAGGTAAAAAAATACCCGGGATTCCTTTTATAGGCAATAAGCTTGATTTGTATGACGAGTCGGCGCACGAATTGTATGATTACAAACTAGACTATGTCGAATACCATGGCCAATTGGCTTATGTATTTGATGTGCAACCAAAAAATGATTTAGGCTTTTTTAATAAGGATAGAGTGGTGGTAGATCAAATGATTACTTGGTTTAACCCCAAAACATTAGAAGTATTGGGGCGCAATTACTCATTAAGTTATAAAGCGGGAGTATATGACTTTAATGTACAAATGGAAGTAGAAATGACTTATTTTAATGGTCAGTTGGTACCCAAAATTTTAAGATACAAAGGTAACTGGGATGTAATTTTCAAAAAAAGAGAACGTGGCTTATTTACAGCTACTTTATTTGATTACAAAGCCGGTGAATAACGAATGCTTTGGGGCAAATAGTTAATACTTTTCAAGACTAAGCTTTTAAGAAACTAGTTTCAATATATTTTACTACTTCAATTAAACTTCCCGTTTCTTTAAATACACGCAATTGTTGATCGGCGCCCGTCCCATTGGTAAATATATCCTTTACTTTTTCTAAATGAGCCCTGCTGCCCAATTCATCAGCAACGCTGTCTACGAAATCCAGTAGCTCATGGATTAAATCTACCACAGGCACTTCTTTTTCTTTTCCAAAGTCAATTAATTTTCCATCAATGCCGTATCTGCTCGCCCTCCATTTATTTTCATTAATCAAAGCACGTTGGTAATTAATAAAATTTATATTTTGTCGGCGTAGGCTAAATATTTTAGCACAAATTGCTTGGAAGAAGGCTGCGATGGTAATGGTTTCTTGCACTGTCATAGGCACATCGCAAATTCTAAATTCAACGGTATTAAATACAGGGTGCACACGTAAATCCCACCATATTTTTTTACCGTCATCAATACAATTTGTTTTAATGAGTAGCTGAATAAATTTTTCATACGCTTCAATGCTTTCAAAAGTATCAGGAATACCTGTTCTTGGAAATTTATCAAATACTTTACTTCGGTAAGATTTATAGCCCGTATTGCGCGCTTCCCAAAAAGGTGAATTCGTACTTAATGCATAAATATGTGGTAAAAAGTACCTGGCGGTATTGGCAATTTGTATAGCCATACTTCTGTCTTCAATACCTACATGCACATGCAATCCAAAAATTAAATTACTTCGGGCTGCTTGTTGCAATTCATTTAAAATAGCTTGATAACGGGATTGGTCCGATACCAATTGTGTCTCCCATAAACTAAAAGGGTGGGTGCCCGATGCACCAATACTATATCCCAATCCACCTGCTACTTCCGAAACATGGGTTCTTAGTTCTAAAATTTCTTGATAAGCCTGGTCTACATTTTGACAAATACCGGTGCCTACTTCCACCACGGCTTGGTGCATCTCCGCTTTAATCTTGTCTTTAAACTTTTTTTGTCCTTCGTTGACAATAGTTTGCTGATGGCTTTTTAATTCCTTGGTGGAAGGATCTAATACCATGTACTCTTCTTCCACCCCAACGGTAAATTGATTTAAATTTGGTGTTGCCATCGGTATGAAATTACTTAAATTTTTACAGTGCGTATAAAAAAAATACCCCGTCCCTAAAATTGTGGACGGGGTAGGAATTCTTTTAAAGGAAGAGCAGTTTCGAGATTCGATTATCTGTGGTAAGAATTCTCGGTCTCGTTTTCTCTTTCTTTTTCGTAGGCTTTAATAATGGCTTTTACCAATTTATGTCTTACCACATCTTCCTCATCCAATTGAATATGAGCAATACCTTCAATATTTTGCAATATGCGAGAGGCTTTTTCCAATCCGCTTTTTTGGTTTCTAGGTAAATCCACTTGGGTAGGGTCACCTGTAATAATCGCTTTGGCATTGGAGCCGATACGCGTCAAAAACATTTTAATTTGTAAATCATTGGCGTTTTGAGACTCGTCCAAGATAATAAATGCATTGTCTAAAGTACGACCTCTCATATAAGCCAAAGGGGCAATTTCAATCGTACGTGTGGTCATATAATAGCCCAATTTATCGGCAGGTATCATATCGTCTAGTGCATCATATAAGGGACGTAAATAAGGATCTATCTTTTCTTTTAAATCACCAGGTAAAAAACCTAAATTTTCACCTGCTTCCACCGCAGGTCGGGTTAAAATAATTTTCTTTACCACTTTATTCTTTAAGGCCCTTACTGCTAAGGCCACTGCTGTATAGGTTTTCCCCGTACCGGCAGGTCCAATAGCAAATACAATATCATTTTTATCGGCAGCCTGTACCATTTTTTTCTGGTTGGCTGTTCTTGCCCTTACGGTTTTTCCATTAGGCCCAAAAACCAATACTTCATTAGGGTTTTTGTCAATAAAATTATCGATTACCTCTGCGTCATCGCCTCCTAAAATTTGTTCAAAGTAGTTTTCACTCAAATGGCCATTGCGTTGCATGTACTGAATGATCAAGTCAATTTTTTCTTTGGCTAAATCAATCTGCTCTGGTGCACCGCTTAATTTAATCTGAGTACCTCTTGATAAAATTTTGAGTAAAGGAAATTTCTTTTTTAAGATGTCGAACTTGTTGTTGTTAACGCCGAAAAATTCAATAGGGTTAACGGTTTCTAAATTGATGATGGTTTCAGTCAATGGATTAGAATTTAAAGGTTAGTATTGTTTTTTATCACCCTAACATAAATTTAAATTAACTAAAACAAAATAACAAGGATTAAATACGCACAAATGTGCATTACTTAAATTGATAACATTAGGTACTTAATTTGTTAAAGAAGAGGTAACATTGAAGGCAATAAACTTGAGCAAAATGATGGCTGTAAGAGATTAAGTGATTTGCTAAGCTTGTTTTAGCGAAGCAATCATGGCAATAGGGTCTGCTGCTTTAAATACAGTAGTTCCAGCCACGAGTATATCGGCGCCTGCTTTAACTAATGCAGCAGCATTGTTCATATCCACACCCCCATCTATTTCAATTAGGGTATTGGTATGGGCTTGGGTAATGATTTGTTTTAATGCATTTACTTTATCATAAGTATGCTCGATAAACTTTTGTCCTCCAAATCCAGGGTATACACTCATCACACATACTAAATCAATTTCTTTAATGTATGGAATAAGAACAGAGACATCGGTATCCGGATTAATGGCAACTCCTGCTCTCATGCCTTGGGCTTTAATTTGTGCAAGGGTGTCTAATAAATTGGGACAGGCTTCATAATGCACGGTTAAAATAGTTGCGCCTGCTTTTTTAAAAGCTTCAATATATTTTTCGGGTTGAACAATCATTAAGTGCACATCACATACTTTGCTAGTGGCTTTTCTTATTTGTTCAATAATGGGTAAGCCAAAACTAATATTGGGTACAAAGCTTCCATCCATCACATCTAGGTGAAAATATTCCGCTTCGCTTTCATTAAGCATGGCACAAGCCTCCCCTAATTTTAAAAAATTAGCTGCTAATAAAGAGGGTGCAATGATGGCCATAGGATCAATTTGGTACAAAGGTCTATTTTTTTTGAGGATTTTACAATTAATATGACTTAATTGTGACATAAATAAGGCTGGTTAATGACTTTAATTAGCTCTATCAATCATTTTAGTATTTACTTTTGACTCCAATTAATAATCCTATGAAACAAATTAGCTTTTTATTTTTAATGGTTTTATTAGCTAGGACAGCTCAAGCGCAGGACTCTGTTTTATTTGCAGGGGAACATCATTTTAAAAACGTTTATCAACTTACGAATGGGGGAGACAATGCAGAAGCCTATTGGAGTTTCGATGGCCAACGCATTACTTTCCAAAGATCCAATTCAAAAGAAGGAATTAATTGTGATCAGATTTTCATGGGGGTGGTTCCAACAAAAATTACTGATTCTTTTACTTATAAATTGATTAGTGGAGGTAAAGCAAGAACTACCTGTTCTTATTTTACAAAAGATGGGGCACATATAATATATGCTTCCACTAAAAATGGAGGAGACGATTGTCCTCCCGCAGTAGACCGTGCGAAATATGGCAATAAATATATTTGGCCTTTGTACAGTAGCTATGATATTTTTATGGCGGATACCAGTGGTAAAATTATCAAGCAATTAACTAAGTCCGAAGGATATGATGCAGAAGGCACTTTGTCATCCGATGGTAAAAAAATGATTTACTGCAGCGTGAAAGACGGTGACTTAGATTTATATGTAATGGAATTAGCCACGGGCAAAGAAATTAGAGTAACCAATACTTTAGGGTATGATGGAGGGGCATGGTTTAGTCCTGATGGAAAGAAAATTGTTTGGAGAGCAAGTAGGCCAAGTGCTCCAGAGGAAGTAGAAGAATATAAAAGTTTATTAAAAGAAGGGTTGGTCGCACCTACTAAAATGGAAGTATGGGTAGCCAATGCCGATGGAACCAATGCAAAACAAATTACCCATTTAGGGCAAGCCAATTGGGCACCTAATTTTACCCCCGATGGCAAGCATATCATTTTTTGCAGTAACCACGAGTACAAGCGTGGATTCCCTTTTAATATGTATTTAATTGACTTAGAAGGTAACCATTTGGAAAAAATTAGTAGAGACAAAGGCTTTGATGCTTTTCCTATGTTTAGCCCAGATGGCAAAAAAATCATGTTCTCTTCCAATAGAAATAATGGAGGTACCCGTGATACTAATTTATTTGTAGCCGATTGGGTAGATTAATTCATTAAATTGGATATATTAGCTTGGTCAAATTGACGCACCTACCTTTAAATTTAAAATATGAATACAGGTTTATTGCATTTGCACAATCTTTTAAGATGGGTCATTTTAATTACTTTGATCCTGTCTATTGCTAAATTATTAACCAAGCAAAATGCGCTTAAAACAAGCAAAATTTTATTAATTAGTGCCCATACTACATTGGTTTTAGGCCTTTACCAGTACTTTTTTGGTCCAGTAGGTTTCCAATTAATCAGTCAGGCGGCAGGAGGCATGAAAGAGGTGATGAAGGATGCGGCTGGTCGTTTTTGGGCGGTAGAACACATCTTATCCATGCTCATTGCCATTGTCTTAATCACTATTGGGCATATCAAATACAAAAAGGAGGGTAAGCCAAGCACGACCACTACCTTTTACCTGATTGCATTACTGCTCATTTTGTCCGCCATTCCTTGGCCTTTTAGGGCTGGGATAGGTCGCCCATGGTTTCCAGGATTATAATTACCTAACTAATTGATTTTCAACATATTTTTAAGGAGAACGCCCAGTTCTCCTTTTATTTTGCCTATTTCGCAATATTTCGGGGTGAATTTTTCATAATTCCATTCATTTCCATATCTTTGCAACCCCAAAATAAGTATGTCAAAACAACCGCTGATTAAACAAGATGGAGTGATTATTGAAGCAATGAGCAACGCCATGTTCAGAGTTAAATTAGAAAATGGACATGAAATTTTGGCGACGATCTCTGGTAAAATGCGCATGCACTATATCA
>CANHLZ010000080.1 GCA_947461595.1 Bacteroidota bacterium
ATCTACTTTATCCATAATAGCTTCTTCGTCTAAGTCGGGATAATTGCCAATTCTTTTGATGCCAGATCCTTTAAACATACTATCTAGTGCACTATAAAATGTAATGATGACTAAATCGTACTTAGATTCATTTGTAGTATGTCCAACACCCCATACATCCCAACCCAAAATAGTACCTTCATTTAAACGCTTTTGTGCTAATACAGACCATTTTTCTTTTAGGTATTGATCATAATTCCCATCTGGAGTAGTTTTGATAAAATCCATGGTTGCATATTTCCAAGTGGCTGTTTTATCCTGGGCTATCGAAACAAATGTTATCAAAATACCCATTAATAAGATTGTGATTTTTTTCATACGAGTTAATTTTAAAATAGATTATTGTCTATCTAGATGATAAAATAAGATTAGAAGGAATGATAGTGATTACAAGAATTGTAAATAGAACAGTTGCGTTAGAATTGCAAAAGTTTAAGTTGTTTACTTCCTTAAAGTAAGTAATATAATTGATAAATGCTATCTCTTAAATCTATTAAGCATTTAAAATTTATTCCAGCTTGCGGAAATAGCCCCCTGAAATCGGGTCAAATTGCTTGAATGTATTCTTATTCAATCGTAACTAACTAAAAATCAATGTATTATCTTCTTATAACATCTTTTAATCCTTAACCCAGGCGTTTAAATAGCTTTCTGGCAAGAGAAATTCAAGGACTTGTATTAAATACGAATAGTATTAAATACTAGATCTTCTAAATATTTTATAATTTCAGATTCGTTTTTAGATTTTGAAAAATCAGTAAGCGATGGCAAATGATTCATGAAAAAGTTTTGAAGATGTGCCATTTCAATAATGGTGGACGCTAATGAATGAGGATATTTATATTTAGGATTACATTCTAAAATTATTTCACCCACTGAATTACATAATTCTTTATAAGGTTTAAAAAATTCTTGCTTATTATCTTTTCCAACATGATTCGTTAAATAAGCTTTAGACCCTTCTGAAATTAGTATTTGATGTAATTGAGATTCGTCTACATGACCAGTAGTAATATCATCTTCGACATTGGTAGATAAGAGTGTAATTACTTTTTTTAATTTGACAATGGGGTCTTTTATATTGTTGGTTTGATAGTTCAATTGAAATTGGATCCACCCCCAATACCAAGATATAATGTACACTAATAGTTTATGTTTATTTTCAAAATACCTATATACGCCCGCTTCGGTTGTTCCAATTGATTCTGCTAATTTTTTAAATGTAAAAGCTTCAAATCCATTATCATGAATTATTTGAATACTATGTTTAATTATATTCTTACCTAACTCCGACTGCTCTGGGTCCCTTAAATAAAGGGAAGGGTTCATTTTAATTTGCAATTCTAGCTTCATATAAGTGGGGAGCCCCCATTTTTACAAAAATAGTTAAAATATTTACAATTATTTATGATAGTAATACTATTATTTAAAATAATATTACTATTTTTGACCTGTAAAACCAAAATTATGAGTCAAATGAATCTTTTTAAGCATGTAAAAAATGATCTACCTGCTAGTATCGTAGTATTTTTTGTAGCCGTACCGCTCTGTTTAGGTATTGCCTTAGCCTCAGGAGCCCCATTATTTGCCGGTATTATAGCGGGCATAGTTGGGGGTATAGTTGTTGGAACTGCTAGTGGTTCTCCATTAGGGGTAAGCGGACCTGCGGCAGGTTTGGCCGTAATTGTTCTAACCTCCATTGCGACACTGGGTGGTTCCTACCAGGCCTTTTTAACGGCGGTGGTCTTGGCTGGTGTTATTCAATTAGCCTTAGGGTATGCCAAAGCTGGTTTTATCGCCTATTTCTTTCCCAATTCAGTCATCAAAGGAATGCTTACAGGCATTGGGCTATTGATTATATTGAAACAGATACCTCATGCGTTAGGCTGGGACAAGGATGTGGAAGGAGATGATGCTTTTTTACAAGCAGATGGTCAAAATACATTTTCTGAAATATCAAAGGCTTTTGAATTTATCACACCCGGTGCTTTATTAATTGCAGGCGTTTCACTTGCCATATTAATTTTATGGGATACGGTCCTTACCAAAAAGCATAAAATATTTCAACTCATTCAAGGACCAATAGTAGTTGTGGTATTAGGTATACTTTTTAATCTTGCTTATACAAATGGAATGTTGCCTTTTAGTTTGAATGCAAAACAAATTGTTTCTGTCCCAGTGCCCAATTCAATGGCAGATTTCTTAGGTCAATTTACCTTCCCGGATTTTTCGGCAATTAAAAACTTTGAAGTTTGGAAAATTGCCATTGTATTAGCCATAGTGGCTAGTTTGGAAACATTGTTATGTGTGGAAGCTACTGATAAATTGGATCCAGATAAAAGAGTTACGCCTACCAACAGAGAATTAAAGGCGCAAGGATTGGGCAATATTATATCAGGACTCATTGGAGGATTGCCTGTTACTCAAGTGATTGTAAGAAGCTCTGCAAATATCAATTTTGGCGGTAAAACAAAATTATCTGCCATTTTGCATGGTGTATTTTTATTAATCAGCGCTATATTTATAGCGAGCTTGTTAAATTTAATTCCACTAGCTTCTTTAGCGGCCATATTATTGATGGTAGGGTATAAGTTAGCAAAGCCAAGCTTATTCAAAGAAATGTATAAGCTAGGTTGGGAGCAATTTATTCCATTTACAGCCACTGTTGTAGCAATTCTTGCAACCGATTTATTAAAAGGAATTACCGTGGGAATTTTATTTGGCATATTTTATACACTTAGACTTAGTTACCGAAATTCTCATTATGTTAAGGATATCATTAGCGATCAAAATGGTAAAACGGTGCATCACTTGGTGCTTGCTGAAGAAGTTTCATTTTTTAATAAGGCGAGTTTAATAAATACTTTTGACGCGATACCTAATAATAGTAAAGTGATCATTGATTGTACGAATTCTAAATCAATCGCCTATGATATCATTGAAATTATTAAAGATTTTGAGTTAAATGCAAAAACCAAATCTATAGAAGTCGAAAAAATAAATTATAAGCCATAATATGTTTTTGATTAAACGTACAATTTTACTGTTTGGATTAATTGGACTAATCAATAATACAGTTAATAGTCAGTCGAATAATTCGGGTACTTGGCTTGTTTACTTTGGTAATCAAAAAATAACTGATCAATGGAATATTCAATCAGATTTTCAATATCGTGATTTTCAATTTTTTGGCCAAAGGAATCAATTTTTAGCGAGAGCAGGTTTGGGCTATAATTTAAAGCCACAGAATCATAATTTGCTTTTAGGCTATGCTTATGTTGCTACAGATGCTTATGATCAATTGGGTGTAAATACAAGCACTAAAATTGAAAATAGAATTTATCAACAGTATTTGTATAAAAATAAGGTAGGCTCAAATGCATTAATGCATCGGTTTCGATTAGAAGAGCGTTTTTTCCCAAATGAATTTGGATTAAGAGGAAGGTATTTTATTTCTATTCAAAAACCTTTATGGAATGCAAAGAACAATAAAAATAATACTTACTTATCGGCGCACAATGAATTATTTGTAGATATAAAAGATACGAAATTTGATAGAAACAGATTTTATGCTGGTTTGGGTTTTAGTATAAATGAATCAATAAGAGTAGAAACCGGGTATATGATTCAGGCACAAAAAAATATTACGAGGGGGCAGTTGCAATTTATAGTATTTAACAATTTACCATTTAAAAAAAAATAATAAAAAATAATTAAAATGAAAACAATAACCAAAGAAATGCAAACAGCAATAACCCCTGCATTTGCTTTAAATTTATTAAAAGAAGGAAATAAGCGTTTTGTAAATAATCTTAAAATAAATAGAAACCTTTTACAACAAGCCAATGAAACTTCAGATGGGCAGCATCCTTTCGCAGTCATTTTAAGTTGCATTGACAGCAGAACCTCGGCAGAATTGATATTTGACCAAGGATTAGGAGATGTATTTAGTATTAGAATTGCAGGCAATATTGTCAATGAAGATATTTTGGGAAGCATGGAATTTGGGTGTAAGGTAGCAGGGGCAAAAATTATTGTTGTTTTAGGACATACAAAATGTGGCGCCATAAAAGGGGCTTGTGATAATGTTGAATTAGGCAATTTAACAGGCCTAATTTCTAAAATTAAACCTGCGGTTGATCAGGAAATGTCAACAACGAAAAACCGAGATTCCAGTAATTCGAATTTTGTAGAAAATGTGGCTGAATTAAATGTGAGCTTATCGGTAAAGAATATTTTATTAAAAAGTCCCATTATAGCCGAAATGGTCAAAAATGATACAATTGGAATTGTAGGAGGTGTGCATGATATTAGTACTGGTGAAGTGAAGTTTTTCGAATAAAATAATATATTCAATACCTTGCGCGTTAAATAAATTTCAAATCATCTTTTACTAATTAAGTATAAAGGACTTACGTTAAATCGTGGGTCCTTTATATTTTGGCCTAATAGTGGTATTATTCTAAATTCATTATATTTTACTACCATTATTCCTATATTTATACTACAAAAAATAACCAGTTTGCTTAGTTCCTTCATACATATGAAAGATGTGCTCATTAATTACAATCAAGTTGATTTAGATAACACCCTATTGTTAATGAATAGGGTAGATTTTAAGTTTATACTTACGGGTAAAGAGGCCGCTCAATTATTAAATATTTTAGATAAGGAATATGATCTAATTACAAAAGAAGGGCACTTGTTTAGATATTATGAAACAGCTTATTTTGATACAGCTAAAAGTGATGCCTTTTATATGCACCACAAGGGGAAGTTACCCAGATATAAGATTAGAACCAGAACTTACCTAGACACGAATGATCAATTTTTAGAAATAAAGTATAAAAATAATAGAAGCAGAACCGAAAAATGTAGACTTAAATTATCTTCGAGCGAGCACTTATTTGAACAATCCGAGGTGGTGACTTTCTTAACTGAACATAATATTTACAATACAAATGAATTAAAAGAAGCATTATTGGTGAAATATAAACGCATCACTTTAAAGCATAAAAAATTTGATGAACGAGTAACCCTTGATTTTGATATGTCATTTTCTAATGGTCTAAAAAATACTTTACTTGGGGAGGTTGTCTTTATGGAGGTGAAGCAAGAAAAGAGCATGAAATCTCCCGTTACAATTGCATTAAAGGCAATGAATAAATATCCTGTATCATTGAGTAAGTATTGTTATGGACTTTTAAGTTTGGACTCTTCATTAAAACATAATAACTTTAATCCGCTTCTAAAGTCATTAAATAAAATAAATGCATCCCTATGTTAGCTACTCTCTTTTCCGAACCATTTGAGTTAAAAGTGTTTACTGTGGATTTTGTTTCTAGATTTTTGTTAAATAGTGTTGTCATATTTGCATTTATTAGAGGTGTCTATTTTTACAAACATAAAAAAAGCAATTATTTATTTACATTCTTTTCTTTCAACCTGATTATTTTTATTATTTCTTTTTTATTGAATCGAGTTGAAATGTCAATGGGGGCTGCTTTTGGCTTGTTCGCGGTATTTTCCATGCTTCGCTATCGGACTGAAAGTGTAGACATTACCGAAATGACTTATTTATTTTTGTCCATTGCTATTGGGTTATTAAATGCTTTAATTAATGGGCCTTGGTATGAATTATTATTGATCAATTTATTAATGTTAGGTTCTGTGATTGCGATAGAATCTAAATGGGTGGCGAATCATGAAAGTAGTAAAAAGGTAATTTATGATCGGCTTGACTTGTTAGCTAAATCAGATAACTCAGAATTGCTTATTGATTTATCCAAAAGAACTGGCCTTGCGATTAAAAATGTAGAAGTGGAGTCTATGGATTTATTAAAAGATATTGCAGTTTTAGTGGTGTATTACAAAGATTAGACCTACATGAATAAAAAAAGCCTACTCCTATTATTATTGTCTTTGTCATTAACCATTAATATGCTTGCGCAGAGTAATACTGATACACAACTTTGGCTTGGCCTAAGTATAAAAAAGCCATTCAACAATGGTTTTTCTATAACGGGTCAATATCGTGTTAGAAGAACCGATAATATTTCCACTTTTAAAGGCTCGTATTTTTATTTAAATTTAGATAAAAAAATTAATAAAAATTTCAATATCGAGACTAGTTATAGACTTTCGATAATTGATAATTTATTATACCATAGATATGCATTGGGTATGGAAGCTCAGGTAAAAGCAGGCAATCATAAATTTATATTGAGACCAATGGTGCAATACCAAAAACAAGCTGCATCTGATGATATTGAGACAAGCTATAACTCCAAGTCTTATTTTAGACCTCGATTAACCTGGAAGACGGATATATCAGATCGCATTGAAATTTATGCATCTTTAGAGCCTTTTTATAAAATTGATAATAACATTAATGTCAATTGGTGGCAAAATGCGCTTGGTTTTAAATATGAAACTATCAAAAATTTAAAATTGAACCCTTACTTTATTTGGCAACCAGATTATAGCCATAATCAGCTTCGTACAAACTATATTTTGGGTTTGGATATTGAATTAAATCTTAAAAAACAAAAAAACTACTAACAACGTGCTAAAAATTAAAATGCATTTTTGGGTTTTATTCTTTTTTATAGCTATTACAGCCTGTAATAAAAAATTGGAAACTGGAGTTGTATTTCCTCCTATTAATGTAGATCAAATTCCAGCTCTTTATATTGATACTTTAAATAATCGAATTGTGAATGAACCCAAAGTAACTTCAAAATTAGAAGTTCGTATGGGTGATACGGTGGTGTTTTCAAGTTATATAGGCATTGAGTATAGGGGCTCTACCTCATTTAGATTGTTTGATCAAAAATCATACGGCATTGAACTTAGGGATGCTCAAGGCAAGGAAGTCAATACAAATTTTTTAGGATTCCCAGTAGATCAGGATTTTATTTTATATGCCCCTGCTAATGATAAATCACTATTAAGAAATGTATTGATGTATCAATTGTCAAATGATATGGGAATGTATGCTGCTAAAACCAAGTTTGTTGATTTGTACCTGAATGGTAAGTATAATGGTTTGTATGTTGCAATGGAAAAAATAAAGCGTACTGAGGGAAGATTGAATTTAGCTAAGATGACCACTACTGATAATTCCAACCCCAATGTAACAGGTGGTTATATTTTTAAAATTGATAAATCGGCCGGAGACAATATTATTGAAGGATGGGATGCAGATGAAACTTATACAGAAAATATGAGTTGGCGATCCAAATATGATACAGGTGGTAAAATTTTAGGATTAAATTACCCCCTCTATTCTAAAAAGAAAGGTGTTGAAACCTATTTTGTTTACGATTACCCAAATGCCACTAGTATTACCACTGAGCAAAAAAAATATATTCAAAAATATGTTGATGATTTTGAAGTTGCTTTACTAAGCAGTGATTTTAAAGATCCCTCAAAAGGTTATGCTGCTTATATTGATGTTCCAAGTTTTATTGATTTCTTTTTATTAAATGAACTCTCACACAATCCTGATGCGTATCGATTAAGCACTTTTTTGAATAAACCTAGGGGTGGTAAATTAAAAATGGGCCCCATTTGGGATTTTAATATAGCATTTGGTAATCATGATAATACAACATTGGCTGCTACTAATAACTGGGTATTTAATTTTAATAGATATGTACCTAATGACACATGGTTGGTCAATTTTTGGGGGTATAGATTATTTCAAGATCCTGCATTTAAAGAGCAAATAAAAACTAGATGGTCAACACTTAGAACCACTCATTTTAGTAATGCGAATATTAATAAGATAATCACTGACAAAGTAGCTTTATTAGAGAAAAATAATAACGTTAACAAACACTTTAATAAATGGAAGATACTTGGGGTGCAATTACCTTTTAACGATGCAGGTGCGGTTAGTAGAACTACGTACAAAGCAGAGCTTGATTTTTTTAAAAATTGGATTACAGCTAGATTGAGTTGGATGGATGAAAATATACCTAAATTATAAAAAAAGAGGGCCCTATTGCTAGAGACCTCTGTCGTATTTTTTCATTATTTACATTTATTTGATTGCATTTTCAATAACTTTAAAATAGGCTAATTAGGAGGCTTTTTATTACAACCCTTTTATTTTGTCTAACTAGGAACTAAAAAAATAAATCATAAATGAGAATGAAGAATTTAAAACTATCCATGTTGGCATTTTTATTGATAAGCCTTTCAGTGGCAGCTCAAGAATCCATTCAACCAGCCTCCGCTGGATATGATATGATGCAAGAAAATATTCCGCATGGGAAAATTGATACCATTTCTTACTATTCAAATACAGTGGATAGCAAACGCAAAGCAATCATCTATACACCCCCTGGTTATTCAAAAAAGAAGAAATACCCTGTCTTATATCTTTTGCATGGCATTGGTGGAGATGAAAAAGAATGGTTGAATGGAGCTAGTCCGCAAGTTATATTAGACAACCTTTATGCTAATGGTAAAATAGAACCCATGATTGTGGTGATGCCC
>CANHLZ010000081.1 GCA_947461595.1 Bacteroidota bacterium
CTATTGGTTTATTTATTTTTGGAATGGCTGGAAATATGTTTAACGTTTCTATTAATACACAAGCCGCTGCTTTATCTAAATTATTTGAGAAAAGTATTACTTCCAGGTTTCATGGCTTTTGGAGTTTAGCCGGTTTTTCGGGTGGATTATTAGGAGGCTTTTTTGTAGCACATTCCATTTCTCCTTTGCAACAATTTGTGGTCGTAGCAATCGCTGGGTGGGTGTTTTTATTTTTTGGATATGATTATCTTTTAACTGGGGAAACGAATAAAGATCATGTCTCTAAAATTTGGAATAAACCTAGTCCTTTAATGTGGCAGTTTGGTTTAATTGCTTTTAGCAATATGATATGTGAGGGAATGATGTTTGATTGGAGTGGAGTATATTTTCAGGATGTTGTAAAAGTTTCTAATCAATGGAGGACTACTGGCTATATTTCATTTATGGCTTGTATGACCACGGGTAGAATGTTTTCAGATAATTTAATTAATTATTGGGGGGCCAGAAAACAATTGGTATTAAGTGGCTTAGTAGTAACATTAGGTTTGATAGTAGCTACTTCCTATCCGCATTTAATAGTTAGTTCTATTGGTTTTATGTTGGTAGGATTTGGTGTTTCCTCTGTTATCCCAACTATCTACGGAACAGTGGGCAGAGCCACAGAACCTAGTAAAGTAAGTATTGCGCTTGCCTCAGTTTCTTCGGTGGGCTTCTTTGGATTTTTGATTGGGCCTCCCATTATTGGATTTTTATCTCAAGCCATTGGATTAAGATGGGCCTTTTTAATAGTAAGTAGCTTAGGCATCATCACCGCCTTAAGAGCCAATCAATTAAAGAAATATTTATAGAAATAATTATAGCGTAGCAGGTTCTTCTTTATGTCTTGGTTTGTGAATCAAATAATAATAGGCTAAAATTAATACACCTGTAATAAAGGGGATCATGGCTAATTCTTTTACAGTAACTGTTCCAAAAACAACATGAGTATCTACGCCAAAAAATTCACTACACATCCAAAAGGAGTTAGCCGAAATCCAAACACTTATTGCCAAATTGTGACATAACTCAGAAAAAATCTTTCTGGTTCTCCATGCAATTATTATAGAAATAGTTAAGGTAGGGATAATCATAGCGATTCCTAATGGTTTCCAAAACATACACCAGGCAATATCTTTAAATAACCAAAATACAATATGCAGATTTTCCATTTTTCTATAAGCAAAGGGAATATTGTATAATTCTTTTTCTTCTGTGTTCATGATGGTAATATTTGTGTAAAATTGATTGTATTAAAAATATTCATTTTTTTATTTTCGCCTTCATTTATTTTTTACTGCAATAGATGGTAGAATCTTTCAATGCTGGCTTCTTTGTTAATTTCAGTGCCTAATTCTATATGATTCAATAACTGTAAGGCAAAATAAGGGGCTAAAGAACAGCCCTTGGTGCCCATGCCATTACATATGGCTAATTGAGGATGGATGGGATGTAAGCCTACAAAGGGACGTCGTTCCGTATTGGCTGGTCGAATACCCACCAAATGATCTACCACTTGATAAGGAAGTTTTAAAATACTATCTAATGAGGCGATCATTTTTTCTTTAAAGGCAATACTAGGACTAGTATTTTCATAATTCCATTCAAAACTGGAGCCTACCCAAAATAAATTATCTTTCCAGGGTACGATGGCAATATTATTTTTGTAAATATTTTCTGCAGGTAAACCTTCAATAGCTACAATTAAAGCTTCTCCTTTATTAGGTGCAAAGGGCAGGGTTTTGAAATATTGATTTTGCATAGATTGAACGCCGTCGCAAAAAATTATTTTTTCTGCACTTATATTTTTCCATTCAATTCCATTATCTACTAGCTTCAAATCTTTTAATTCAAATTCATCTTCAATGTAGTGGTCATTTATTTTTTCTCGGCCTGTCTCTAAAAATTGTATTAAATCAATCCAATAACAACTATCAATTTCTCCTGTTCCAAAAGGGGTGTTGAAAAAATTTTTCCAAAGGGCGGAATCATTTTTTTGTAAATAAACATTTTCGTGTGAAAGTCTGTAATCAAAGCTCTCCTTCATTTGTAAGGAAGGATGTATTAATGCAACGGGTGCTTTTTTTATAATTGAGACACCTGCATTTTCTTGATAGCTTGTATAGGCATTAACTGCGAAGGGTAACAGGGTTTCAATCATCCAGGTTTGAACCATGCGTCTTCCAGTCACTGGATTCATCACTCCACTTGCAACACTGGTTGCAGCGGGTCTTTGACTATGGTTAATGATTTTATAGGATAGTCCTTTTTCTTGCAAATAGTAAGACATCCAAGTACCTACTAGTCCTTGACCAACGATGATGTATTTTACTTTTTCTTGCAATTATTTTAAAGCAGCAGCCATGGTCGTGCCAATGTCTGCAGGGCTTGCACATACATGAATTCCGCAAGCGGCCATGATTTTCATTTTCGCTTCTGCAGTATCATCAGCGCCGCCAATAATAGCTCCTGCGTGACCCATTCTGCGTCCAGCAGGTGCTGTTTGTCCAGCAATAAATCCAACCACTGGTTTTCTTAAATTGTCTTTGATCCAATGGGCCGCATCTGCTTCCATGCTTCCGCCAATTTCACCAATCATTATAATTCCTTTTGTTTCCGGATCGTTCATTAATAATTCAACCGCTTCTTTAGTGGTTGTTCCAATAATGGGGTCTCCTCCAATACCAATAGCCGTAGTAATACCCAAGCCTGCTTTCACTACTTGATCAGCTGCTTCATAAGTTAAGGTTCCACTTTTTGATACGATACCAATAGTCCCTTTCTTGAAAATAAAGCCTGGCATAATTCCTACTTTAGCTTCTTCTGCTGTGATCACTCCAGGGCAATTAGGTCCTATCAATCGAGTTGTTTTTCCTAGTAAATAATTTTTCACTTTCACCATATCTTGAACAGGGATGCCTTCGGTAATACATACCACTAATGCAATGCCAGCATCTGCTGCTTCCATTATCGCATCCGCTGCAAATGCAGGAGGAACGAAAATGATACTTACATCTGCACCGGTATTTTTAACAGCATCGGCAACTGTATTAAAAACGGGTCTGTCTAAATGCATTGTGCCACCTTTACCAGGTGTAACACCCCCTACCAATTGGGTTCCATATTCAATCATTTGAGCGGCATGGAAACTTCCTTCTGTACCTGTAAAACCCTGTACAATGATTTTTGATTTTTTATTGACTAATACTGACATCGAGTGCTATTTTGTTATTTGTGGCGCAAAAATAGGCTAATCAAGGTTTTTTTACACTTATTTCTCAACAAAAATTAAAGGATTTTTTATAAATGGCTTTCATGTGCTACTTTTACCGTTCGCTAAGACAAATTAAAAAAAACAATTATGGCAACAACTTCAGACATCAGTCGCGGAATGATCTTAAAATTGGACGGTAACTTGTATTCGGTGGTAGAATTTGGTGAGAACAAGACTGCACGTGCAGCTGCTAAAATATGGGCTAAATTAAAAGGAGTAGACAATAAAAGATCTATAGAAAAAACCTGGAATAGCGGGGAGAATATCCACCCTGTACGTGTGGAGAAAAAGACATTTCAGTACTTATACAAAGATGACAGTGGTTATAACTTAATGAATACCGAAACTTTTGAGCAAATTGCCATGTCAGAAGAAATGATAGACGCTCCTCAGTTTTTAATTGATGGTGCTGAAGTATTCGTTTTTATGAATACTGAAACAGAACTTCCTATTGGCGCTGAACTTCCAGAAAAAATAGAAGTAGTCATTACTTATTGCGAAAACGGAGTGAAGGGCGATACGGCCACCCGTGCTTTAAAATCAGCCACCATTCAATCTGGAGCTACCGTGATGGTACCTTTATTTGTGAATGAAGGGGAGAAGATTAGAATTAATACCAAGAATGGTGAATACGTTGAACGGGTTAAATAATTTACCTGGGCCTATTGAAAATTAGGCCCTGTAAATTATTCCTCTTATGATTTAAAAAAGCCTCGCGTTATATCGCGAGGCTTTTTTGTAGGTTTATCTAGGTCTATTTTCTACCTAAATCAGCTCTAAAATGCCTTTAAAAGCCCCGAAACTTTGGGGCCTTTTTGATTTTTCTACGCCCTTTTTTAAATCTAAGGGCTAAAAAAATCACTCTAATTTAATAAAAAAAGCCCCCGATCAATCGGGGGCTTTTTTGCCCAAAATTGCCCATTTTTAATAAAAAAAGCCCTTTTTTTTGCTAAAATCAATAAAAAAAGCCCAATTTTACCCAAAATTGCTAAACATGGACTTGAAACAAATTCACGATTTAATTAAGGTAGTTAATAAGAGTAATATCGGAGAGATAAGTATCGAAGATAAAGACGGTAAAGTAACTATTAAACAAAAAGAAGAGCGAATCACGGTTAACTCAGTTCCAGCAGCAACTTATGCTGCAGCCCCCGTTGCAGCGGCTCCTTCTGTAGGCGCTCCGGCAGCTCCAGCAGCCCCCGTTGCAGATAATTTAGTAACTATTAAAAGCCCTATGATTGGTACTTTTTATCGTAGAGCTGCTCCAGATAAGCCCTTAATGGCCGAAGAGGGAACAGAAGTGTCTCCAGGTAAAGTGGTTTGTATCATTGAGGCAATGAAACTTTTCAATGAAATTGAAAGTGAAGTAAAAGGCACTATCGTAAAAATTTTAGTGGAAGATGCCAGTCCTGTGGAATATGATCAACCTTTATTCTTGGTTCAACCAGAATAATTTTCACCCATTTTCTAAACCTAACTAAGAAAAATGTTTAAAAAGATTTTGATAGCCAATCGTGGCGAAATTGCTTTACGTATCATTCGAACCTGCAGAGAAATGGGGATTAAAACAGTAGCCGTTTATTCTACTGCAGATAAAGATAGTTTACATGTAAAGTTTGCCGACGAAGCCGTTTGTATAGGTGGACCTAAAGGTCAAGAGTCCTATTTAAATATTCCACATATTATGGCTGCTTGTGAAATTACCAATGCTGATGCAGTGCATCCTGGCTATGGTTTTTTAGCAGAGAATTCAAAGTTTGCACAAATATGTGCCGATCATGGTATTAAATTTATTGGACCCACCCCTGATATGATTAATAGCATGGGGGATAAAATCACTGCAAAAGAAACCATGATTAAAGCAGGTGTTCCAGTAGTGCCAGGTGGGGAAGGTTTATTAGAAAGTGTTGCAGCTGCAAAAATATTAGCCAAAGAAATTGGGTATCCAGTTATTATCAAAGCCACAGCAGGTGGTGGTGGTAAAGGAATGCGTGTAGTATGGAATGAAGGAGAAATTGAAAAAGCTTTTGAAACTGCTAAAATGGAAGCAGGCGCAAGTTTTAAAAACGATGGCTTGTACATGGAGAAATTTGTAGAAGAGCCAAGACATATAGAAATACAAGTAGCAGGAGATCAATATGGTAATGTATGTCACTTGAGTGAGCGTGATTGTTCTATTCAAAGAAGACATCAAAAATTAGTAGAGGAATCTCCTTCTCCATTTATGACTCCAGAATTGCGTCAACGTATGGGTGAAGCCGCTATAAAAGCGGCAAGTGCAATTAATTACGAGAGTGTGGGTACGGTTGAATTTTTAGTAGATAAGAATCGCAATTTTTATTTCATGGAGATGAACACACGTATTCAAGTAGAGCATTGCGTGACGGAAGAAGTAGTGAGTTATGATTTAATAAAAGAGCAAATTAAAATTGCTGCAGGCGAAAAAATATCTGGCCGTAATTACGAGCCACAATTGCATGCGATTGAATGTAGAATTAATGCAGAAGATCCCTATAACGATTTTAGACCTTCTCCAGGAAAGATTACGGTATTACATACTCCAGGCGGACATGGTGTTCGTGTGGATAGCCATGTATATGCAGGCTATGTGATTCCTCCTTATTATGATTCTATGATTGGTAAATTAATTACGGTGGCGCAAACGCGTGAAGAAGCCATCAATACCATGTACCGTGCCTTAAGCGAATACGTTATTGAAGGGGTACATACTACTATACCATTTCATTTGCAATTAATGCAGAACGAAGATTTTAGAAAAGGTAACTTTACAACTAAATTTTTGGAGACATTCAAAATGAAGTAGCCATTATTTTAGTCCCTTTCTTCGAAAATTAAGGGCCTAAAATAATTTCTCTGATGAAAATAAAATAGGGGCACCATAAAGGAGCACCTCTTTTATTTTCATAAGTACTTTGGGGGTATTACATTTAATTAACGTAAGAACAATAATTCTCTGTACTTAGGCAAGGTCCATAATTCATCGTCTACCAATTGCTCTAATTTATCAACATGGTAGCGGATCTTATCAAAGTATTGCGCTTTTACTTTTGCTTCATAAGCAATAGCCTTGTCTCTTGAATTGGTAATGTTATTGGCAACTTTACGCTCTTCTACCATGGCGTCCACATTGTCATACACTTGTTGAATATGCGTACTTACATCTTTCAATAAAGCTAGCTGCCCTTTGTATAATTTTTCTGGCAAAGCGGCTTCGCGAAGTAAGCTTACATTTTTAAGCAATTCATTTTGATATTTAAGCGCAGAAGGAATAATATGATTGGTCGCTAAGTCGCCCATGATACGCGCTTCAATTTGAACTTTCTTAATGTACTTCTCTAATTCAATTTCATAACGTGCTTCTAATTCACTGTGTGAATAAATATTATTTTCTTTAAATAATTTTTTTGCTTTTTCAGTAATCATCGCATCTAAAGCTATAGGAGTTGTTTTTAAATTAGGCAAGCCTCTTTTTTCTGCTTCCTTATGCCATTCTTCGCTATACCCATCCCCTTCAAATAAAATCTTTTTGCTAGAAACAATGTATTTCTGAATCACTTGCATAATCGCAATTTCTTTCTTATCACCTTTCTCTATCAATGCCTCTACTTCTGCAGCAAACTTATTTAAGGTATCTGCAACAATGGTATTTAAAATGGTCATAGGATGACCACAGTTGGCAGTAGAACCTACGGCACGGAATTCAAACTTATTTCCAGTGAATGCAAATGGAGAAGTGCGGTTGCGATCGGTATTGTCCATTAACAATTCAGGAATGCTACGGTGTAAATCTAATTTTAAGATAGCTTCGTCTTGTTCATCAAACTTAGTACCAACACGGCTTTCCACATCATTCAATACTTTGGTCAAGTATTCACCCACAAAAACAGAGATGATAGCAGGAGGTGCTTCATTGGCGCCCAATCTAAAATCGTTTGAAGCAGAAGCAATAGAAGCTCTCAAAATATCTGCATAATCATGCACCGCTTTAATGGTGTTTACGAAAAAGGTCAAGAACATTAAATTGGTCTTGGGTGTTTTACCAGGGGCTAATAAATTTACACCTGTGTCGGTAGCCAAACTCCAGTTATTGTGTTTACCACTTCCGTTAATACCTGCAAAAGGTTTTTCATGAAGCAATACTACTAAGTGATGCCTTTTCGCAACACGAGTCATTACATCCATTAATAAAATATTGTGATCCACCGCAATATTCACTTCTTCAAAGATAGGAGCACACTCAAATTGAGCAGGGGCTACTTCATTGTGTCTTGTTCTTAAAGGAATGCCTAATTTATAAGACTCATTTTCATAGTCACGCATGAATGCGTATACTCTTTCAGGAATGGATCCAAAATAATGATCTTCTAATTGTTGGCCTTTCGCAGGTGCTGCGCCAAATACGGTTCTTCCGCATTGTACTAAATCGGGGCGCGCATTTACCAAAGCCTCATCAATCACAAAATATTCTTGTTCCCAACCTAAGGTAGGGGTTACTTTATTTACATTCTTATCAAACAAATTACAAACCGTAACAGCAGCTTTGTTTAATGCTTCAGTTGCTTTCATTAAAGGCGCCTTGTAGTCCAAAGATTCGCCTGTATAAGAAACGAAAATGGTAGGAACACAAAGTGTTTTTCCATTTCCAATTTCAATAATAAATGGAGGTGAGGAAGGATCCCAAGCTGTGTAACCTCTTGCTTCAAATGTAGCTCTCAATCCACCACTTGGAAAAGAAGAAGCATCTGGCTCTTGTTGTATTAAAGCAGCGCCATCAAATTCTTCTATGGCCGTGCCGTCCGATTTTAATGTAAAAAAAGAATCATGCTTTTCAGCAGTACTTCCTGTCAATGGTTGAAACCAATGGGTAAAGTGGGTGACGCCTTTTGTTTCTGCCCAAGCACGGATGCCAGTTGCAATTTGACCTGCCACATTTCTTTCAATTTTTTTTGAGCCTTTAATACTATTTATTAAACTTTTATAAGCCTCATCACTTAAAAATTCTCTTGCAGTTTTTATATTAAAAACACTTTCTCCGAAAATGGCGGTAATTTTTTGTGATTTAACTTCAGGCTCATTGGTCCTGTCATGGCTCACATGTTTAATCGCTTCGAATCTTAATGA
>CANHLZ010000082.1 GCA_947461595.1 Bacteroidota bacterium
CAAGCTATCCTTAGGCACTTGCTTCATCATATACAAATATTGATTTTTTGCTAGGGTATAGTTATCGGTAATAAGTTTACTCATGACTTGATCTCTCTTACTCGTTTGAGTAAAGCCAAGGGTACTTAACAAAATCAATAATAATAGTAGTAGGGGTTGTTTTAAGTTCATTAGTTTAGTTTTAAAAATAAAATTTACCTTTATTAATAGTGAGGATAAAATTTACTATACTAATGTAGCAAAAAACTGGCAAATTAAAAAGGTTTTATAAAATAATTATTTTAAAATATTCTATATGCAAATAAGATTTCAGCATAGTCCATTAGAGACTAGCAAAATGAATACTACCGAATTGCGTTCTAATTTTTTAATTCAGCAGCTAATGCTAGCCGGCGAAATAAACTTAGTCTATTCTCATTATGATAGAATGATTGTAGGGGGTGTAATGCCTACCAATAAAAATGTCGATTTATCCAATGAAGAAGAATTAAAAGCTGAGTTTTTCCTAGAACGCCGCGAGCTGGGGATTATCAATATTGGTGGTAAAGGAAAAATTATAACCGATGGGGTAGAATATGTATTAGAAAAATTAGCATGTTTGTATATTGGAAAGGGGACCAAAAAAGTAAGTTTTTCTAGTGTTGAGTCAAATGATCCCGCTATGTTTTATTTATTGTCTGCACCTGCACATCATGTTTATCCAACAACTAAAATTTCAAAAGAACAAGCGGCACCAGTTATTTTAGGAGATTTTTCTACTTCTAATAAACGCACCATCTACAAATACATTCATAATGATGGCATACAAAGTTGTCAATTGGTAATGGGTGTTACTATCTTAGAGGAAGGTTGTGTATGGAATTCCGTACCCCCACATACGCATACTAGACGCATGGAAGCTTATTTTTATTTTAATTTGAATGAGGCGCATCGTGTGATGCATTTTATGGGAGAACCACAGGAAACAAGACATATAGTTATTGCCAACAATGAAGCTATTTTATCAGCCCCTTGGAGCATGCATTTTGGTGTAGGTACATCCAATTATGGATTCATTTGGGGAATGGCCGGGGAGAATAAGGAATTTACAGATATGGATCCAGTTGCCATAGCTACTATTCAATAAAGCAGCGGGGGAATCAGTTGATACCAAATCAATGTAGTTTATTTTATATTTGATTAACCAAGCGAAGTGGGTTACAAAACTAAAACTATGAAAAGAGTAATCTTTCTTTTTTTATTATTAATATTTTTTAATGAAGTTTATTCTCAAAAGTGGATTGTAAAAGATAGTATTTTAGTTTTCCCTCAAGGCTTTTCATCTTGGTTAAAAAAAAATAATGGAGGGATAGATTCTACTGGTAAAATTGGAACAAATCAAGGTGTTGAAGTTTTTGATTTTAACAAAGATGGTATGCAAGATTTACTATTTCAATTAGGCCCAAGTAACGATGTAACACGCGAATATTTAAAGGGATTATTTATACAAAATGATAATGAAAAATATATTTTAGATACTAATTATATAATTAAAGGCAAAGGGGATATGTGGTATGGCGGATTTGGTGATTTTAATGGAGATGGATTAAATGACTATCATTATATTACTCAAAATTATCATGGAGTAGATAGTAATAGAAAATACAGCCCTGAAATGGTTAATAATAATTGGCCAGATCGAGTTTTTATAAATAATAAGAAGGGTTTTGATACATTAAGTTTAGATTTTAATAATATAGAGATTCTTTCAAGTTATGTGGCTGATGTTGATAATGATGGAGCTGATGAAATCATTTGCACAAGTAGAGATGCTCAAGCTCCATTAGTTGTATATAAATATGATAAAACAAATAAGAATTTTATAAAAATAAATTCTGAGTTGACATCCAAATGGATGTCTATATTTAATTATAGAAATTCAAGCACACCCATATTTAATTTATCAGGAAGTAATGATAAAAATAAGTTTTCTTTGATTTTAGGGAATAATTGTCAAGGCGGTGGCGCCGCGCCATATTGTTATACAAATTTTACTATTATAAATTATTCATTTACTGATAGCTCTTTAAGTCAAATAAATTTGAATCGGGATGAGTGGGTAATTCCGATTAGATATTCACAAGCAGATACAATTGATACTTATAAATTTAATTTACCTGAAATTGCCGGGGCTTATAAAATTGATATTGACAAAAATGGGGAAGAAGAAGTGGTAACGGGTGGATTTTATATGACAGACTATTCAAGAGGGAAACAACGTTTTGCTTATGGATGGAAAGTTCTTGGCTTAAATGGTAAAGACCTTACTACTCAATTTTTTAAAGATAGTGGGTTTGATAAAAATGTTGAATTGATAACACTTGGTTTAGATATTGATGAGAATACTGATGGAATAGAAATGATTCCAGGTTCATGGGGAGGAGATGGGAACGGAGGAAGTAATATTGGAACGGTTGGGTATTACTATAGAGTTGTAAATAATAAATTTGAAAAATATTTTATAAAAAATTTAAAACTCGAATCTGGAAAGATATTAGATAGCACTTATTTTAAACAAATGCAACTAGTTAAGTATCAAAATTTTAAAAAAAATAAAAATGCTTTAATAATTTATGATATTAATGATATTAAAAGAACAGCAATTATATATCAAGCAAGTTGTGATAATAAAATTAAACCAATTTTTAATACTACAAAATATTCAATATGTTCTGGCGATACATTATCAATATCTGTAACAAATATTAACAAAGGAGATACAATAAAATGGTATTATGGATCCAAAAGTGATTTAACCAATGTGAGCAATAAAAAATTTACTGATAGTGGAAAAGTTTTTGTAACAAGAACTGATACATTAGGTTGTGTTATTTCATCAGACACAGTTAGCTTAATTATATATTCTATCCCATCTTCACCAAACTTAACTAGAGACTCTTCTAATTTTATAGTATCAAGTACAAATGTCATAAATTGGTACAAAGACGGAACTTTAATACCAGATACTACCCAAAAAATAAAACCAACATCTCCAGGTTCTTATACAGCAAAGACAATACAAAATGGATGTGTGAGTGCATTAAGCATACCCTACTATTATTTAGTTACAGATGTTATTAATCTAAGTAAAGATGAGTTTATTAAATTAGCACCAAATCCATTTACTAGTCATTTTAACCTTGACTTTGTTGTTAAAGGCTATCAAAGTTTAAATTTAGAAGTATTTGATATAGCAAGTGGATCTAGACTCACAAGCAAACAAAATCTAATATCGGGCACGTCAATCTATTTGAATCATCTATCTGCAGGCACTTATTTAATTAAAATTACCTCAAATGATAACAAAATGTTCTTTCAATTTAAGATGATAAAATTATAAACACTGCCTGGTTTAAAAAAAACAGTAAAAAATCAGTTATTGAGTTTAAAATAAATAACATTAACTAAATTGCTCAAATATTATTGCTTTTAAATAATTTATATGATGACTTTAAGATTAGCTAATGAATCAGAAATAGATATTATTTGGACTATTTTACAGCAAGCCATAGCACAAAGAAAAATGGATGGAAGTGACCAATGGCAAAACGGTTATCCCAATGTGCAAACAATTGCTAATGATATTATTAATGGCGCAGGCTATGTAGTTGTTAATAATGGTATAATAGTAGCATATGCTGCCATCATTTTTGGCATAGAACCTACCTACAATGATATTAAAGGTAATTGGCTTTCTAATGGGGATTATGCAGTGGTTCACCGCGTAGCCACTTCTGATGATTTTAAAGGAAAGGGAATAGCCACTCAATTATTTACAAAGATCGAAGATTTGTGTATGAATAAAAATGTATTTAGCATTAAGGTAGATACTAATTTTGACAATGTGCCCATGCTTAAAATTGTAAAAAAATTAAATTACATTTATTGCGGTGAAATATTCGTTAGTGGATCATCAAGAATGGCGTATGAAAAATTATTAAAGTAAATAGTATTATTAAATTATAATAAATAAATGATAATGAAAAAAATAATTATCCTATTCTTTTTAGCTTTTATTACAAGCGCATTAGTTGCGCAAGATTTAACTCAAGGACTTTGGTACAACGAAAAGAAAAGTGCAAAAGTGCAATTTTATCAACAAGGTGATAAGTTATTTGGGAAAATAGTTTGGCTAAAAGATCCTTTATTAAATGGGAAACCAAAAGTAGATAAAAGCAATCCAGATGCTACACTTGCAACCAAGCCTTTATTAGGATTGGTATTTATGAAAGGGTTTTCTAAAACTGAAAAAAATATTTGGGAAGAAGGTACTATTTATGATCCCGAGAATGGTAAAACTTATCAATGTAAAATAACGATTATCTCCCCTACTCAACTAGATGTACGCGGCTTTATTGGTTTTTCAATTATGGGTAGAACCTCACATTTTACCAAAGCCGATTAGTTAATACATTATATTTGAAATAGCTTAATTCAAAATCATCAATCATTTTTATGTTAAAAAACTTGTTCAACATTGCCTGTCTTTTTCTAATTTTATTATCACCTAATTTGGTGCAAAGTCAGGAGATGTCTGGCAAGTTAGTTTCACCAGATCATAAATTAGAAATTACTTTTCAAACGGGGCAACTTGATAAAAAAGGGCCTGCCAATCAACTTTATTTTACCGTTTCCTTTAAAGGTAAACAATTGTTTAAACCTTCCTTGCTTAGTCTTGATATTAAAGGGGCGCAAGCTTTAGGAACTGATGTACGCATTACCAATAGCAAAATAAGTGCTGGTAATGATACTTATCAATTAGTGGTGGGAAAGACAGATAAAGTAAATGAGCAGTATAACAGCTTACAATTAGAGCTACAAGAAAACAGTACCCCAGCACGAAAATTAACAATAGAAGCAAGAGCTTATAATGACGCTGTTGCTTTTAGATATATAGCTCCACAACAAGAAGCGCTAGAAGCAGGGTATGAATTAATAAATGAAAATACTGAATTCCATTTTAGCAATGATGCTATTACCTATGCCCAAGTATTACCTCATTATAGATCCATGTATGAAAGTGAATACTTAAAATTATCTGTAAGTGCATTCTCTAATCAAGGAGGTGTAAAAAGTTCTGTATTAATTGGATTGCCTTTGCTAGCAGAAGTGCCAGGTGCTGGATGGGTGGCAATTGCAGAATCTGAAATGCAAGGATATAGTTCTATGTATCTAACCAATCCTTCTGGTGGATGGAATGGCCACACTATGTTGTCTAGGCTTTCCCCTAGGCTTGATAGTTCTGGCATTGCAGTAAAAGGAAAAGGAAGCCTACGTTCTGCTTGGCGTATTATTATGGTGGGAGAGGAACCAGGTAGACTTATTGAATCCAATGCACTCATGAATTTAAGTAGTCCATCAGCCATTGCCAATACTGATTGGATTAAATCGGGCAAAGCGTCTTGGGATTGGTGGAGTGGTAGTCTTGGCCCAGATGGCAAGCCTGCTTATACAACCGCCAATATGAAATATTATGTTGACTTTGCTGCTAAGTCGGGTCTTGAATATATGATGTTAGATGCAGGATGGTTTGTGTCTAAAGATATTACCAAGATGAATGGGAGAGTTGACATTCCTGAACTGGTTAAATATGCTGCTACCAAGAATGTAAAAGTTTGGATATGGTTGTATGCGCCATATGTGTTTAAACAAATGGATGAAGCTTTTGCGCTTTATGAAAAATGGGGGGTAGCTGGACTTAAAATTGATTTTATAGAAAGGGATGATCAATTTGGAATTGATTTTCATTATAAAGCTGCTCAAAAAGCAGCAGAACATCATTTGATGTTAGACTTACATGGAGGTACCAAGCCTTTTGGTTTAGAAAGAACTTATCCTAATGTGATGAGCTATGAATCTGTATTAGGCATGGAACAATCCAAAGGAGGTACTAGAGATAATCCAGAAAATCATACCATGCTTCCCTTTACCCGTATGTTAGTAGGTCCGTTGGATTATACACCAGGTGGTTTTGATAATGTAACAAGGGAACAGTTTTATCCAAAAAGTGATTCGCCGATGGTGATGGGAACTAGAGCACATCATTTAGCATTATATGTAGTTTATCAAGCTCAGTTGGGAATGGTGTCTGATCATCCAAGTGCCTATGAAGGGCAAGCCGATTTTGAATTTATTAAAAAAGTACCTGCTTCTTGGGATGAGATTAAAGTGCTACATGGCATACCAGGCGAATACATTAGCATTGCTCGTCGAAAAGGGAATGACTGGTATATTGGAAGTATCACCAACTGGACTGCTAGAAATTTAAGCTTACCGCTTTCTTTTTTGGGCACTGGAAATTATACAGCAGAAATTTATAGTGATGCAGCTGATGCAAAAACCAATCCTAAACATACTTCTATCATCAAGCAACAAGTAAATAATAAAACTATTTTACAAGCTAAATTAGTAACGGGCGGTGGCTATGCGGTTCGTATTATTAAAACAAAATAAATAGCCAAAACTAGTCCTGCTAATAGTGTAAAGTAACCCCAGGTATATTCTTTCCTAATTTTATACCACATAATCCAGCTACTTACAGATAAAAAGATAAGGCCTATGGCAACGCCGTCCATTGAAAATCGCCATACACGAGTAAGCAGCCAATTGGGCGCTGTACTTGTATTATTTTTATTGGCGCCATTAAAAGTATGTAGAGTCCTTAGTTTACCCCAAATGTTATAAGAGAGCTGGTTTTGAACACAAATAGATTTTTTAAAGTCTGCGTGAATATTATTAACATGTCCCGGATAGGAAACGCTAAAATCAACGCTATCTGCATTCATTTTTACATTGTTTACCTCTCCAGAAATTTTTAATTGTAACAGGATTGACTTTACTATTTGTGTACTATCTAAACCAGATGGAATATGGATAGTTGTTATTGTTTTGTTTTGTTTTCTCTGTTCCCAGAAACTAGTAAATTCCCAATCACCATGATTTAACAATAATCCTGATATGGAAAATAGCCAAATAAATAATACTAGCAATAATCCAATATGTATATGAAGTCGGCGATTGGTATAAGTTATTTTTTTAATTAGCATTTTTTAATTTCATGTTAGTAAGAAAAATAAAAGTCCTGTAAATAATATAATACCTACTACAATGGATACCCATCCTAATTTTCTTTCTACTTTAAGAAAGTACCATAAAAAAACACCACTTGCTGATAGGAATAACAGCAAATAAACAACTCCATCGGCCAGTAGCTTCCAATTTTTCATAAAGAAAGAATTGCCTCTTAATTTTGCATTATGAGGTCCAGGCATTTTGTGTAGGAAATTGGTGGCTCTTAATGTGCCTTCCTCCTTTCTACTGATGAGCACTTCATTGGTTTGTTTGTCTATCTTAATACTTGTAGTAAAGCCAGGTAATAGTACTGGAAAAGATATTTGGCTATCATTTTGAAAAATGTAATCAATCTCGCCTTTTATCCCCAGCTTTTGAATAATATTTTTAGCGGTTTGTAAATCAGAACTATCATAAGGGATTTTATCAATACGGGTTTTAATAACAGGCAAATTTTTAATAGCGTAATTGCTGTCAACATAACCTGTATGATTTAATACCAGCACACTGATGCAGAAAATAAGCACCAATGGACTTATTAATAAACCAAAATATAAATGCAGGGCACGAATGGAGGGGTAGTATTTTTTCATATTATTTAATAGCTACTGCTTCTTTTGTTGCAGTTGCTTTTACTGCAACATCAACATAGCTATGGACTTGACCTATCTCATCTAAATATTGTTTGGTTGCATATGTTTTATCATCAATTTTAATATTTTTGAAAACGCCCCGAAACATGGCACGCCAGGTGATACTATTAGAGGCTTTGTTGGTAAAAGAAGTCTTGATTGTAGATTGATGTGCTACCGAAATTAAACCGCTGAAAACAGGAATGTTCTCCATGGTGATCCAGGTAGTATTAGAAGTTAAACGAGGGCAAGTGGTTATGATACCTTCGGCAGCGGATGGCTGAACGCCCATAAGCCCGTGAACGATTCCTTCAATACAACCACTAGAGGCTTCAGGATATTGACGACGCTTATTGGAATATATTTTTTGTAAGAAACGATAGCCATTTTCATTGTAGCCAAACCTAAAAAATAATTGTGGCAGATAAGACATCCCTTCAATTTCATAATAGTCCCATATATTATTATTCCCTAAGGTTTGTATGATCCTTTTAGGATTTTGAATCACCCCATACCATAGCATATATAAGTTGGAACCTCCACCATGAAACTTCCCATCTTCAAGAAAATAATTGTAGTAGGAATTTGTTTTTTCATTCCACCAACGATTTTCAATGAGTTGACGGTAGGCCACGGCCTTCTTTTCATATTGCTTGCTTTTTACTAGCTCACCTCTCAGTGCAAGTATTTTTGCATAAGTTGA
>CANHLZ010000083.1 GCA_947461595.1 Bacteroidota bacterium
AATAGTTTGGGTTGCTGCTTCTTTGGGTGTAGGCCAAGGAAATGCTTCTGCCGAAACATAACCCTGATAGTTAATTTCCTGTAAAGCTTTGGCAACTTCTACAAAATGAGTATGCCCGTTTCCTACTGGACGTCGATTGCTGTCTGCAAAATGTACATGCAATAAAAAATCTTTGCTAGCCCGTATACTCGCAGCCATATCTACTTCCTCCATATTCATATGAAATAAGTCGGCCAGTAAACCAACTTGATTAATTTGATGCGTCTTTAAAAACGAAACTCCATCTGCCAGGGTATTGATTAAATTAGTTTCATATCTATTCAAAGGTTCGTAAATTAATTGTACGCCTAAGGATGCTGCATGCTTACCTAAATAGCTTAAACCTTTTGCAAGCCATTCCAATGCTTGCTCGCGATCCACACCTGGCATTACATTTCCCTGCATCGAGCCAATAATGGCTGGCGCTTTAAAGGCAGCCCCAAATGAAATCATTTTTTCTATAAATTCAATCGCATTTTTTCTTACCGTTGCATCAGGATCTGTTAAGGTCCATCCATGAATCACTTTGCCAGCGCCCGTTCCTACAGCAGCGATTTGAAGTTGATATTTTTTTAATAACAATTGAGTGGCTTCTACATCCAAAGCATCCGATGATGCTGTAAATAATTCTACTGCATCAAATCCTAAGGAAGAAGCATGTGCCATACTTTGCTCCAAATCATCCCAATAAATCCATGGACCGGATTTTATATTGGGAACCAAAGCAATCGTTGCACAAGATTTTATCATATTTTATAAATTAAAATCAACCATGATTTTTGTAATTCCTTTAGGATCTGTTGCCCAACCTGCCAATGCAGCTCCTGCATTTTCGAGTGAAACTACTTTTGAAATAACTTCTTGTACAGGAAATTTACCTGCTTCTAAATAAGCAATTACTTCCGGAAATTCATCTGTACAATTTCTGGATCCTAAAATTTCAATTTCTTTGCGAACAAAAAGACCTGTATTAAATTCTACTGGCGATTTTGCATAGCCTATACAAACCACTCTACCCGTATACGCGACTTCCTCTACTGCTGCAAGATAAGTAATTGCATTACCTACCGCTTCAATAATTACATCAGGGCCATCACCATGGGTGATGCGCATTAATGCTTCATGTAAATTTTCTTTGCTGGTATTAATAGTATGCGCTACGCCTATTTTTTTTGCTATCTCCATTTTAGAATCATCTATATCAATCGCTATTACTTCAGCACCCCTGTTCACGGCAGAGGCAATGGCACCCATACCCACAATGCCGCAACCAATTACTGCTACTCGGTCTTGACTACTTATTCTGCCACGTGCAGCCGCATGAAAGCCAACTGTCAAAGGCTCTACCAACGCCAACTCTTTCAAAGAAAGTTGGGAAGAAACAAATAAATCTTTCCAATGAATGGTAATGTAATGGGTCATTGCCCCAGGGCGTCTTACCCCCATAGTTTTATTATCTTGACAAGCATTTTTGCGGCCTTTTCTACAGGAAATACATTTTCCGCAATTTAAGTAGGGATAAACCGTAACCTTATTGCCAATATTAAATGTTTTAGGCACATTAGTTCCCATCTGTTCAATAGAACCACCTACTTCATGTCCTAAAACATTTGGATATTCTTGTAATTCAAAAAGTCCTTTAAAGCCATTTAAATCTCCACCACAAAATCCGACCATCCCGATTCTTAATAATACTTCATCAGGACCAGGAATGGGTTTTTCAATTTCTCGAAGCTCCGTTTGGCCAATGGCCGTAAGAAATAATGCCTTCATAATTTATATTAAGGTCGTGGTATATTATTTTCGGGTTGCCCTTCAAACCACATTAAATTTTTAACAGGCGCTATCACTACAGCCATCTCTTCTAAAATACCTGCAGGAATTTTAAAATCTATAGCAGCTATATTTTGTTGAATATTAGTTAAACTATTCATGCCTACAATGGTAGTAGTAATCGCTGGATGATCCATCGCAAAACGCATGGCTACATCACTTAAACGAACTCCATATTTTTTACAAATTTCCAATAATGACGGTTGCACCGCTAACATTTCTTTTGGAGCATTATGCCACTCGGGAACAATGGCATCGGATAAGATCCTTTGTAGGAGCGGCGCGGCATTCATCAATCCAAAATTCTTTTCTTTTGATAAGGGCACTAATTCATTATTAATTTCGTCTTGTAGTAAATTATAATGTGCCCAAGATAAAACCGTATCCAATTCTACCTGCCTCGCTATTGCTGCTAAATACCTTACGGGCAAACCTGAAATTCCAATAAACCTAGCCTTGCCCGATGCTTTAATTTTTTCTATCGCTGGCATGGCTTCATTTAAAATTTGCTCTTTGCTTACAAATTCAATATCATGCAATTGAAATAAATCTACATAATCGGTTTGCAATCTTTGCAGGGATTCATCAATACTCAACATGATTCGCTTAGCAGAAAAATCAAAAGAGCGTACATCATAGCGGCCACATTTAGTAGCTAAAAAAATATCCTTCCTTTTTCCCAACAAAGCTTTGCCTAAACGTGTTTCGGCTAGCGTAATTCCGTAAAAAGGAGAAACATCAAAAAAATTAACCCCATGATCAATTGCATAATGAACCGTATCAATTCCTTCTTGCTCATCCCTCACATCAAAAACATTCCCAAGTGGGGAAGCGCCAAATCCTAAAATAGAAATGAGTTCATTGGTCTTGCCTAATTTGCGGTATTCCATTCGTGATTTTGTAGGTGGTTAAAAGAGATCGAACAAATATAAAGTATTTTTATTTCGAAGCCCCTCCCCTAAAATACAAATTTAGTTTTGGATTAGTCACTAGCAGCCAGCTGACTATTTTCGAGCATTTTGAGGAGAAACTGGATAAAATGAAGAAGAATTTAGGCAATAAATTGTGCCAGATTTTAACGGTAGTTACTTTAACTTTAAGCAGCACAAAAAATTGAAATAAACCCAAGTTTATGAAAACCTTATTACTTACATTATGCTTCTGCGCAATAAGCTTCTACACAATTGCACAACAAAATTCAATTCGCCCAGGTGAGGTTTGGCCTGATGCCGATGGCAATCATATCCAGGCTCACGGTGGTGGCATTATTAAATTAGGGAATCTCTATTATTGGTATGGCGAGGAACGAAGACCAGGATTAGATACTAATTTTCGTTATGTAAGTTGTTATTCCTCTAAAGATTTAATGAACTGGAAATTTAATGGAGATGCCATGGTATTGTCTAAACCTGATAGCACATTAGCCAATAATAGATGGGTGCTTGAAAGACCCAAGGTTTTTTATAATGCAAAAACAAAGCAATATGTAATGTATATGCATATTGATGGTGCCATCAAAGGAGTATCTAAATCTCCATCTGCCTATGACTTTGCAGGCGTAGGCGTTGCAGTGAGCGATAAAGCAACAGGCCCTTTTAAATTAGTGAAAACTTTTAGACCCTTGGGAAAAGAAAGCCGTGACATTGGTCAATTTATTGATGACGATGGTAGTGCTTATTTAATTTTTGAATGTCGTCCAGTAAAAGGATTTTACATTGCTCAATTATCAGATGATTTCTTAAGTGTTGAAAAGGAAGTGGCTTTTATTAATTTGCCTTTAGAAGGAGGTGCAGTAGTGCATTACAAAGGTTTATATTATGCAGTGGGTTCAAAATTAACAGGATGGTCGCCTAATCCTAATAAAGTGGCTACTGCTACTTCATTAGCAGGGCCTTGGACTGAGTTTGTTAATATGGCCCCACCAGAAACCAATACGTACAATTCGCAATCTACCATGTTTATAAAAGTAGTGGGCTCAAAAGATACCACCGTAATTTATATGGGTGATAGATGGAAACCAAGTGCATTACATGATTCAAGATACATCTGGATGCCAGTGGAAATTGGAGCGGGTAAACTATGGTTGCCTGAACCTAAACCATGGAGCATTAACGTGAAGACAGGGAAATGGAAAAAAATAGAATAAAAATTAAATTATGGAAAGAAGAAAATTTTTACAAAACACAAGTTTATTAGCTGCTGGGATTTATTATAATCCTGCCAAAGCAATTGCGGGACCCTTTGTACCTTCTGCTTTATTGCATAATATTCCAATTGATAAAAAGCTAGATCCTCAATGGTTAAAATCATTGTACCATCGAGGTTTTGTGACTTCTTATAAAAAAACAAAAAACGAATTACAATATATTGGGATGCCCGTGGGCGGTATTTTTACTGGCACCGTTTATGTTGGAGGTGATGGCAGACTTTGGTTATGGGATATTTTTAATGAAAATCAAGAGGGCGTAGATCCTAAAACCATAGACTGGGAAACGGATGTGCATGTTGGCAAAAAAATTAGACCCCGTGATGGATCCGCTTATGTACAACCTGCAAGAAATATACGACCATTAGAACAAGGTTTTGCTTTTAAAATTATAAAAGACGGCAAAACAATAGTAAAAAAAATGGAGGCTGAAGATTGGGAGGAGATTGTATTTGAAGCAACTTACCCAATGGCTAAAATTCATTATATAGATCATAGCTTAGGTATTGATATTGCAGCGGATGTTTTTTCACCTTTCATTCCTTTAGATGAAAACAATTCTGGGCTCCCTTGTACCATTTATTCATTTTCAATTAAGAATAATAATAAAAATGACATCAGTATCTCCATTGTAGGTTGGTTAGAAAATAAAGTATCCCTAAAAAACGCAAAATTAGATGATAGTAGAATCAATCATTTTCAAAACTTTAATGGTGCTACTATTTTAACCAGTGCCATTAAAGACAATGGCAATAAGGATCAATCTATACAACCTGATTATGGCACTATGGCCATTGCTTCTATGAATGAACCTACTTGGGTTAATACTTCTTTTGTTTTACCCATTACCTCTGCTTCCTTCACCATTAAAAATAATCAGGCTACAGAAAAGAAAATTTCAGAAGGCGCTTTAATGAATGCCGTATGCTCAACACTTTCTATAAAAGCAGGGCAAAATAGTAAAGCATCCTTTGCAATAGGATGGCATTTTAGTAATTTAACTCTACATACTAGCATAAAAGACAAGGGCCGTTTTTACAATAATCAATTTAAAAATGCAACCGAAGTACTTAAATATGTGCATACTAATTTTTCAAAGCTTAGTACACAAACTTCTACATGGAAAGAGGTTTGGTATGATTCGACACTGCCTTGGTGGTTTTTAGAAAGAACTTTTTTAAACATTTCTACTTTATCTACGACCACAGCCCATCGTTTTGAATCGGGCCGCTTTTATGCATGGGAAGGTGTTGGTTGTTGCGAAGGCACTTGTATGCATGTATGGCAATATGCACAAGCCATGGGGCGTATTTTTCCTGGTATAGAAAGAGATACCCGTGAAAGAATTGATTTAGGTATGTCTTTAATGCCGGATGGTATGATTTGGTATAGAGGAGAAGTAGTAAAAACAGCTGCTATTGATGGTCAAGCCGGTACCATTTTAAGAATTCTTAGAGAACATAAAATGTCTCCCGATCATAAATTCTTGCAAAAGAATTGGGATAAGATAAAATTAGCTACTACCTGGGTAATGAATCAAGATAAGAATAAAGATGGCATGGAAGATACGCCCATTGAAAATACATTAGATGCTGTTTGGGATGGAGAAATTGCTTGGCTAGTGGGTTTATGTATAGCCGCTGTAAAAGCAGGTGAAATCATGGCCATTGAAATGGGAGATACTGCATTTGCTAGCTTATGTGCCAATTATGTTGCGCAGGGCAGTAAAAATATGGAGCAACAACTTTTTAATGGCGAATATTTTATACATCAACCTGATGCGATTAAAGGAAGAGAAAAATTAGGTTCTTATAACACTTGTCATATAGATCAAGTGTATGGACAAAGTTGGGCACATCAGGTTGGATTGGGTAGAATTATCAATAAAGAAAAAACAATGTCGGCACTCAAGTCTTTGTGGAAATATAATTTTACACCCGATGTTGGGCCTTATATAAAAGAAAGAAGAGGCTGGCGACCTTATGCATTAGCAGGAGAAGGGGGCATGGTAATGAATACCAATCCAAACAATGAAGAAAAGCCTTATGGTAAAAATGAAACTTGGCAACTTGGATATTTTCATGAGTGTATGAGTGGGTTTGAACATCAAGTAGCTGCGCATATGATGGCAGAAGATATGATTGAAGAGTCGCTTGTATTAACAAGAATGATTCATGACAGGTACCATGCTAATAAACGCAATCCTTTTAATGAAATTGAATGCAGCGATCACTATGCAAGAGCGATGGCTAGTTATGGAACATTTATTACCGCTTGTGGCTTTGACTATGATGGTCCTAAAGGAAATATTCGTTTCGCTCCAAAGTTAAATCCAGAAAAATGCAAGCTGCCGTTTACATCCGCCACTGCATGGGGATCTTATGAACAAAGCTCCAATGAAAAATTATTTTCCGCTTCCTTGCAAGTAAAATATGGAGCACTTCAATTAAATACTTTTTCTTTTGATGCCTTGGTGAATAGTACTAAGGTTTCCGTGCTAATCAATGGAAAACTCATTCATTCAACCATGCAAAAGCAGGAGAATACTTTTATAGTTAGCTTTAATCAACCAATTAAAATAAAAGCAGGTCAACATTTAGAGGTTAAATTAGCATAGTATGCAAGTAACAAAAAATAAAGTAGTAGGTATTCACTATACTATCTCCACTGAAAATAATGAAATGGTATATTCTACTCTTGCTTACGAGCCTGAAGAATTTGTACTGGGTAGTTTTTCTATTTTCCCTTTAGTTGCCAAGGCCATTGAAGGGCATCAAGTAGGTGATGAAGTAGAAGTAATTTTAGAGCCTTCTAAAGCTTATGGAATAAAAAATGAAAAATTAATTTATGCATTGGATAATAATTTGTTTAATAACCTAGAAACTTTTGTAATAGATAGTATAATTCAAGTTCCAGGAGGTTCGGAGGCAAGATTGTTACAAAAAAATGATAGCCATATTTTAGTGGACGCCAATCATCCATTGGCTGGAGAACAGTTACATTATAAAATATCTATTGCATCTATTAGAGAAGCAACTAGTAACGAAATTAAATGGGGCAGAACCGAAAGCGAAATAACCGTATGTAGTAATCAACCCGGCTGTTGTTAAATTTATAAATTATGAAAAAAGAAAAGTATTTATTGATTTTAGTTTTGGCATTCGCTATGAGTGCTTCATCCCTAGTGGCTCAACCATCCACTAAAATTTTCGAAAAGGGGAAAGGAACCTTCCTATACGATCTAAATTTTTTAAAAAAATACCATAAGGATTTAGTGGTATTGGGTGATGGGGATGCAAAATTAATTGTAGTACCTCAATACCAGGGTCGTGTGATGACGAGCACTGCCGAAGGGGATCAAGGATTAAGTTTTGGTTGGATCAATCATGATTTAATAGCCTCTCAAAAAAATACACCTCATTTTAGCGCCTTTGGAGGAGAAGATAGATTTTGGCTGGGTCCGGAAGGGGGACAGTTCTCCATTTATTTTAAACCTAATTCCACTTTTGTATTTGACAATTGGTTGGTGCCCCCTAGTATTGATGTAGAAAGTTTTGATTTGATCTATCAATCAAAAACGAATGCTCATTTCAAGAAAAACATACATTTAACCAATTACTCAGGTACCAATTTTGAGGTAGCCGTAAACAGAAAAATTAAATTATTAAATAAAGAGGCCTTAAATAAATTTGTAGGTGGATTAATTGGCGCCTCCGTTAAAGCCATCGGATTTGAATCGGAGAATACAGTCACCAATATTGGTAAATCAAGCTGGTCAAAAAAATCAGGCCTCTTATCTATTTGGATTTTAGGCATGCTGCAAGCCAATGATCAAACAACTGTTTTTGTTCCTTATAAAAAAGGCGACAGCGCTATACTAGGAAAAATAGTTACAGATGATTACTTTGGAAAATTAAATCAAACACGTTTAAAAGTAAAAGATGGCTATTTATTATTTAAAGCCGATGCAAAACAAAGATCTAAAATTGGCATTTCTCCTTTAAGATCATTGGCCACTGTGGCTAGTTTTGATGCTCAAAATAAAGTATTAACTATTATTCAATTTACCCTTCC
>CANHLZ010000084.1 GCA_947461595.1 Bacteroidota bacterium
CAAGCTAGCTTGATTTTTGTATTGGAGATGCATTGATAAAATTGCGCAGCAATTTGCGATCGAGGGTATAAAAAAACAAAGGCAGTTCTTCGAACTGCCTTTGTAACTTCTTTATTTCATGTTGGGATTTTCCCATTGAAAGGATGACCGACCAAAGGGAGGTCCATCCTATTTGGGATTTTCCCATTGAAAGGATGACCGACCAAAGGGAGGTCCATCCATAAAACCCGCTCTCGTTTAATCTATTAATAGTAAAGTGCCCATTTTAAAATCTATTTCAAAATAAACCCACTTAGTCTAAAAAATCTTAGTACTACATTAATAGCTAATAAAGCCCTCTTACTTAATTTACTCATAAATGTATCTACTTCAATTTCTTGTTCAAAAGATGGTATACCAGTTATTTCATTGTATGGTATATTCCGTTTTTGTTTCTCAATAACTAAAATAGAATCATAATAATGTAAAGAATTGACGGTTTTGGTGAAATCATTTACCTTAAGCTTCGTGAAAAAACTATTTATTTTCAATGACTTATCCCGTGTATGAAAAGCATGTATATAGTCAATAAAATTTTTAGAATACTCAATAAATGTGCCTCGTCTTTTATAGCCACCACCCCATCTCAACCAATAAGATGTATGGTTATCCTCACATAGATATGTCCCATCATCTTTAATATGTGAAAACATTTCTTCAAAAGTAATTATTTGCTGAGACATCGTATGGCCTCCATCGTCAATTAAAATATCAATTTTGGGGATCTTTGTTAAAATATCTCTTAAAAATTTTCTATCAGATTGAGAACCAATAAAAATTTCAATATTCTTTTCTTCAAATTCTTTGCAGTTTGGATTTATATCTACCCCGTATATTTTAGCATTACTTCCAAAATACTCTTTCCACATTTGCAAACTACCTCCATGCGAAACTCCAATTTCAACAATTACAATTTCCTTATTTCTATATTTGCTAAAGTGTCTATCATATATATCAAAATAGTGAACCCACTTATCAATTAATCTTTTGTTGTTTTGTCTAAAGTACTTTTCTAAATCATTCATTTATTGTTATTTTTAATATTAAAGTTTAATAATAGGTTTGAAAAAATATAATTCATAAAATTATTAAAAAAAACTATACCAATTAACAAGCAAGTAAAAGATTTAGGAAATTTACAATATTCATGAAAATTGCCATCAAAATGGCAGTAAAATACCTTGATTATATAACGTTATTTTCCACTAAAGGGTGGTATTGCTACTTCCCCTTTTTCATAGGAACTACTAACACCGGAATGCTGCTGTGTCTAATAATATATTCCGCAGTACTGCCAATAAGCGCATGTGACCAGCCAGTTCGGCCATGGGTACCCACTACCATATAATTGACATCTTCTTTTATAGCTTGTTCAATTACATCGTATTTTGGATTCCCTATCTCTACAGCAATTTCAATGGCTACTTCTTTATGTTTTTCTTTCACCTGTGTTAATTCTTTTAAAGCAGCTTCTTTTTGAGCAGTATAAATTTCGTCCCATGAAGTGGGCACCAGTGCCATTTGAGACTGTAAGTAATCAACATAAATAGGTACAATTGAAATAATTTTAACCGTTGAATTCATTTTAATAGCTAATTCAATTCCTTTATTGATAACTGCTTCAGAAGATTCACTTAAATCTACAGCAATCAGTATTTTATTTTTCATGGCTTTACATTTTCATAAAGCTAGAAAACTTACTACCCACCAAATATGACTTTTGTTAGTAAAAGCGGCATTAAAAATGATACCGGTCAGAAAAAAAGCTACTCTTCGCTTTCTACGATGGTACCATAATCCACCAATAATTCTTCTCCAGTAGCTATATCTCGAAGGGCTTCAAATTGCTCCCCCTCGTTTAACGAAATCACATTGGGAGATTCGGAATGATTTAGATAGATAACTAAATCCACCAACTTAAAGCCATAATCAGGAATAAAATAATGATCCTCATCAAACAAACAATGATTTTCAATTAAATCCTTGGAATGCTGATGCAATGCATCCACTTCTTCTTTGCTTACTTTTATCCATTCCCCTACCCCTTGAGAAAAAATATTTTTTGTGCCTTTAGGAATGTCTCTAATAGCAAAAACACCAATGCCATGCAATGGGGATGGTTTAATCATCACAAAAGTGGACTCCCTTAATTCTTTTAATAAGGCTTCTTTATTCATAAACGGTTAACTCAATTTTTGAATACACTGTTCTAATGAATTTTCCCAATTGGGTATTGTAATGGAAAGTTCATTTTCTATTTTTTGCGTATCTAATACAGAATAGCCTGGTCTTGCTGCAGGCGTCGGAAATTCAGCAGTCGTAATAGCTATCAATTCACAAGAAAGTCCAGCCAATGCTTTTATTTTTGCTGCAAATTGATACCAAGTGGTTGCACCCGTATTGGCATAGTGATAAACACCTTGTATGTTTTTTCCAGTGTTCAATGCTTCTATTATTTTAATAGTTGCCATTGCTAAATCGCGCGCATAAGTAGGGCGGCCATGTTGATCTCCTACAATTTTTAGCTGCTCTCTTTCTTTCATTAAACGAATCATGGTTTTTACAAAATTGTTTCCATGACTACTAAACACCCATGAAGTTCTTATAATGATACTTGCCGCGTTTTCAGCTAGTGCTATTTTTTCACCCTCTGCTTTTGAACTACCATAACTGTTTATGGGCTGCAATAGCGTATCCGG
The DNA here is from genome assembly GCA_947461595.1 of Bacteroidota bacterium. Taxonomy (GTDB): domain Bacteria; phylum Bacteroidota; class Bacteroidia; order Chitinophagales; family Chitinophagaceae; genus Sediminibacterium. The sequence goes on from CANHLZ010000084.1 coordinate 2,739, forward strand.
TAAAAATGGGGTACTGGAAACACCACTAAATACATAATCGGTTGAATAAGTGATAAAACGAATTCCTTTTTGTTTTGAAATACGCGCTAGCGCTCCAACAGCAATTGCATTTACTGTATGTGATAGTTCCTTTTCAGTTTCTGCCTTGTCTACTGCCGTATAAGCGGCAGTATTAATAATAATATCTGGCAATATATCATTTATTATTTTTTCAAAAGTAGCTGGCTGGGATAAATCCATTCCAATTCGATCTAAAAAAATAAATTCAAAAGCAGGATAAATAGCAGTCAATTGGCTTAGTTCCCAGCCCAATTGACCATTGGCTCCTGTTACTAAAATTTTTTTTATGGCCATTATTTAGAAATAAATTCTTTTGGCAATTTCGTCCACTCACTTGGAGGCAAAGCTTTAAAATAATCGTAGGTCTTTTTTAAACCCTCGGCTCGATCTACTTTTGGTTCCCAACCTAAAATGGTTCTTGCTTTGGTAATGTCCGGTTGTCTTTGCTTAGGATCGTCAATAGGTAAAGGCTTATAAATTATTTTAACAGAGGAGCCTGTGAGCTTCAATACCTCTTCTGCAAAATCTTTTAAACTTATTTCATTCGGGTTACCAATATTCACTGGTTGTGTGTAATCACTTAATAACAATCTATAAATTCCTTCTACTAAATCATCAACATAACAAAAACTTCTTGTTTGAGAACCATCTCCAAACACGGTCATGTCTTCCCCTCTTAATGCTTGTCCAATAAAAGCTGGTAATGCACGACCATCGTTCAAACGCATTCTTGGACCATAGGTATTAAAGATTCTAATAATTCTAGTTTCCACATGATGAAAAGTATGATAAGCCATCGTGATAGATTCCATATAACGCTTTGCTTCGTCATATACCCCTCTTGGACCCACTGGATTAACATTGCCCCAATATTCTTCTGTTTGCGGATGCACCAAAGGATCACCATATACTTCGCTTGTACTGGCTACTAAAATTCTAGCTCCTTTTGCTTTGGCTAAACCCAATAAATTGTGTGTTCCCATCGCACCTACTTTCAATGTTTGAATAGGAATTTTTAAATAATCGATAGGGCTTGCTGGTGAGGCAAAATGTAAAATATAATCAAGTGGCCCTTCTATTTCAATAAACTTAGTAACGTCATGATGTATAAATTCAAAATTAGTATTGCTTCTTAGATGGGCAATATTATTAATGTCGCCCGTGATTAAATTATCCATCGCCAATACATAATACCCTTCCTGAATAAAGCGATCACACAAATGTGATCCTAAAAATCCTGCAGCACCTGTTATTAAAATTCTTTTTTGACTCATGGTAATTTATTTTGTAGCAGCTGCTCTTCCAATGCTTTCGTAATGGTAGCCCAATTCTTTCATTTTTGAAACTTCAAAAAGATTACGTCCATCAAAAATGATTTTATTTTTTATTTCTTTATCCATTCTTTCAAAATCGGGGGTTCTAAACTCACTCCACTCTGTTGCAATAATTAAAAAATCAGCACCTGTTAAAGCATCATATTGACTCGTTGCATACTTTATTTTATCGCCAATTTGTGTTTTTATATTGGGCATGGCTTCTGGGTCATAGGCTGTAATATTGGCCCCCATGGCTGTTAAAGCCTCTATGATACTCAAAGCCGGCGCTTCTCTAATATCATCGGTGTTGGGCTTGAAAGCCAATCCCCATAAAGCAATTTGCTTGCCTTTTAAATCTCCCTTATAATAGGCATTGATTTTATCTACTAAATGCAATTTTTGATTTGCATTTACTTTTTCCACTGCTTTCAAAATTTCAAAATCATATTTCACTTCATCTGAAGACATAATTAAAGCTTGTACATCTTTTGGAAAACAAGACCCCCCATATCCAATACCTGGGAATAAGAAACGCTTTCCAATTCGATCGTCGCTCCCAATGCCCCTGCGCACCATATCCACATCCGCACCCATGCGCTCGCACAATTGCGCAATCTCATTCATAAAAGATATCTTGGTTGCTAAGAAAGAATTGGCTGCGTATTTTGTCAGTTCGGAACTTCGCTCGTCCATAAAAATTACTGGATTCCCCTGCCTTACAAAGGGTGCATATAAATCGCTAATCACTTTTTTTGCTCTCTCCGATCTAGTTCCTACCACCACTCTGTCAGGTTTCATAAAATCATCCACTGCTACCCCTTCTCTTAAAAATTCAGGATTACTCACCACATCATATTCACCCTTATAATTTTTAGCAATGGCTGCTTTCACTTTATCGGCAGTTCCTACCGGAACAGTACTTTTATTTACGATTACTTTATAGTCTTTTAAAATTTCCCCCAATTGCTCGGCCACCCCTAATATATATTTTAAATCGGCACTGCCATCGGCGCCCGGAGGAGTGGGCAAAGCCAAAAATATAATTTCAGCACCTTCAATGGCCGATGCCAATTCAGTAGTAAATGTTAAACGTCCTTCTTTAATATTTCTTAAAAATATTTTCTCTAAGCCTGGCTCATAAATAGTAATTTGTCCGTTACTTAACTTCTCTACTTTGAATTTATCAATATCAACACAGCTAACCTTATTGCCTGTTTCTGCAAAACAAGTTCCTGTTACCAAACCTACATATCCAGTGCCTACTACAGTAATTTTCATTTAACTATTTTTTATTTAAAAAATGATTTTACCCCTTCCACAATATACAACAATTGCAACTCATCCATTTCGGTGTGCACCGGTAAAGAACATACACAAGTGGTTAACTGATCGGTTACAGGTAAATTCCAATGGATGTTTTTTTGTTCACCAAACATTTTTTGTAAATGCCCAGGCACTGGATAATAAATCATACAAGGAATTTCTTTAGATGCCAAATGGGCAATAAAAGCATCTCTATCCACTCCACTTAATTGAATGGTGTATTGATGATACACATGTGTTGAATAATTTACCTCTCCCGGTGTAATAATTTCTTCCACATTAGCAAAAGCTGTATTATAATAATTAGCTACTTTTTGCCTAGCCCCATTATACTTATCTAAATGTTTTAATTTAATATTTAATATAGCAGCCTGAATAGAATCTAATCTTGAATTACATCCTACTACATCGTGATAATACCGAGCAGATTGACCGTGATTAGCAATCATCGTCATTTTGTCGGCCAATACTTTATCATTAGTGAACAAGGCCCCTCCGTCTCCGAATGCACCTAAGTTTTTACTAGGGTAAAAAGAAGTAGCCCCAATATGCCCAATGGTCCCTGTTTTTTTTGTAAACCCATTTGAAAAAGTATAGTCGCAACCAATAGCTTGTGCATTGTCTTCAATTACAAACAAATTGTTTGCTTTTGCAATTTCCATAATTTGTTCCATGGGTGCAGCTTGTCCATATAAATGAACCGGCACAATGGCTTTTGTTTTGGGGGTAATTGCTTTTTTTAAACTTTCCACATCCATGCAAAAAGTAATCGGATCTACTTCTACAAAAACGGGTTTTAGTTTTAACAAGGCCACCACTTCAGTGGTAGCGATATATGTAAAAGAAGGGGTAATGACTTCGTCACCTGGTTCCAATCCTAATGCCATCATTGCAATTTGTAAAGCATCGGTACCGTTGGCACATGGAATGACATAATCCGAACCTAAATAGGTAGCCAAATTTTGTGCAAAATCTTTCACCGCTTTACCATTGATATAGGCAGCGCTATCCAATACTTCTTGAATGGCTTGGTCTACTTCGGGCTTGATGGCCAAATACTGATTTTTAGTATCGACCATTTGTATTTTTCGCATCCTTTAAATTTGGACAAATTTACAATAAAAAGACTAATTCAGCCTATTTCTGACACTGATAAGCGCTTTCAAAACAAATTGAATTTATGTGCACTTTTTTATTGATTTTTGCCTTACAGAAATTGTCCTATGTATTTATACAAAGTCTTTTTATGGTTGTACCCATTAATTGCCCGATTCATTAGTCCTTTTAATGAAAAAGCAAGACAATGGGTAATAGGCCAAAATGAGGTTTGGGATCAAATTAATGAATTAGCTCCCTCTATCCAACAACCTATCATATGGATTCATTGCGCTTCATATGGTGAATTTGAACAAGGCTTGCCCATCATTGAAAAACTAAAAAGAGAATACCCTCAACATCAAATTTGGATGACCTTTTTTTCGCCTTCTGGATATATACATCGAAAAAATGATCCCGCTGTTGAGTTTACTACTTACTTGCCATTCGACAGCGCCAAAAATGCAAATCAATTTTTAAACATCATTAAACCTAAAATAATTGTATTTATTAAATATGAATTTTGGTACTACTACTTACAAGAAGCTAAACAACAAAAAATTCCAACCTTACTAGCTTCTGCCATTTTTAGACCGACACAAATTTTCTTTCAATTTTACGGTGGCTTTTACAAAAAAATGTTGTCTCTTTTTACTGGTATATTAGTTCAAGACAAATCATCTTATGATTTAATTAAAAATACGCTACCTACTATCAATATAGAAATTACCGGAGATACCAGATTTGATAGAGTGGTTAGCACTGCAAAAACTGTTACCAAATTTGAATGGATGCATAAATTAAGTCCAAACAAAATTGTAATTGCAGGAAGTACCTGGGAAGCAGATCATGCAATTTTGGCAAAAGCTACACCAAGCTTTAATAAAATAAATTGGATCATTGTGCCTCATCATGTTGATTCAAATTCCATTAACCAATGTAAGGTGCATTTTCCCAATGCCATTACTTTAACAGAATTAGAACATTCTCATCAACACTTTACTTCGCCTACAATTATTATCATTGATCAAATTGGTATTTTAAGAAATTTATACCAATATGCTTTTATAAGTTATGTTGGTGGCGGCTTTGGAAAAGAAGGTGTGCACAATGTATTGGAGCCTGCCGCTTTTGGCAAACCCGTTATTTGGGGAGAAAACGATGAAAAATACATTGAGGCCGTAGGGCTTAGGAAGACAGTGGGTGGTTTTAAAATAAAAAGCGCAAATGAACTAATTGTGCTTGTCCAATCAATGATTTCTAATGACCAGAAATACGAAGAAGCATGTTCTCAAGCTAGAAAATATATAATTCAGCATGCCGGCGCTACCCATAAAACAATTCAATTTATTAAAGACCACCAACTATTAACTTAGGATTGTTTACTTTTGAGCAGTAATCCTTTTTAAAAATAAAGCTTACCATTAATTATTTTATATGTTTATCGAACAGAATATCACTGGAGAAAGAAGAGGATGGATAGAAGTTATTGGCGGTAGTATGTTTAGTGGTAAAACAGAAGAGCTTATAAGAAGATTAAAAAGAGCTAAAATAGCGAATCTTAAAGTAGCTATTTATAAACCAATCACTGATAC
>CANHLZ010000085.1 GCA_947461595.1 Bacteroidota bacterium
AAAGTATTTGTTAAGAACTACACTACCCAAAAAGCAGCACAAATTCAATATCTTTGCGCCATGAGTCAATTTGCACATGATAAAGTGGTCCCTTATAGCCAAAGCAATGCCGATAAGAAAGAGCAGGTAGCCAGTATGTTTGATTCTATTGCAAGTAGATATGATTTTTTGAACCGTTTTTTGAGTTTAGGTATCGATCATTGTTGGAGAAAAAAAGCTATCAGCTATTTAAATAATAAAAAAATAAACCATCTTTTAGATATTGCTACGGGCACCGCCGACATGGCCTTGATGGCTTATCGACAAATTCAACCCACTAAAATTACGGGTATAGATATTTCTGAAGGGATGATGCAATATGGCAGAATAAAAATTGAACAAAAGGGACTGATTGATAAAATACAATTAAGCTTGGGCGATAGTACTGCCATTCCATTTGAAGCAGCGCAGTTTGATGGTGCCATGGTCGCATTTGGGGTACGCAATTTTGCGAATTTAGAAAAAGGATTACAAGAAATTTATCGTGTATTAACACCAGGAAGCAAACTCGTAATATTAGAATTTTCACAGCCAACTAGTTTTTGGTTTAAGCCCATTTATACTTTTTATATGAAATGGGTGACGCCAACTGTAGGAAGATTATTTTCCGGAAATAAAGCTGCCTATACTTATTTAAATGAAAGCGTAATTGCTTTTCCTGAAGGGGTTGCTTTTTTAACTATATTAGAGCAAGCGGGATTTAAAAATGTTTCTCAACAAAAATTAAGTTTAGGCATATGCAGTATTTATTGTGGAAGCAAATAATTTTATCGGTTTGCCTACTAAGCATTTCGTTTGTCTCTATTGCACAGAGTGATGAAGTGTACAGGCCTTATAACGACGAAAAGCCAGTGTATCTTGGATTGAATATTGGTTTAACCAGTAGCTATATGCATTTTGATCGTGGCGCCAATTTCTCCAATCCTGGCAGAGATATTGCTAATTGGATTTCCCCCATCTTTAATAAAGCTTTGGTTATGGGATTAAGTGGGACTTTAAGATTGAATGAGCATTTCTTACTAAGAACCAACCCGAACATACTTATTACAGGCAATAAAGATATTTTTTACTATAAAAAAAGTAATAGAAATTTAGACACTTCTAAAATGTCTATTTCATCAACGATTATCAATTTGCCAATTGCATTAAAATTAGAATCAGATCGATACAATTTCTTTAAAATGCCCAATTTTATGCGGCATTATGTTTTTGCAGGGGTAAAATTTGATTATGATTTTTCTTCCAGTAAAGATGCCAATGGCACTAAGAATGGAAATCTAGAGGGCACTTACTCCAAATTACTAAATGCAGCAGACTATGGTTATGAGTTTGGATTAGGTCTAAGCTTTTATTTCCCTTATGCCACCATTTCACCTGAAATTAAATTTAGTTATGGCCAACGAGACTTGATTTACGCTCATGACTCACCTCAAACTAAATTATTGAATGGCATAGATAAGCTTACATCTAACTTTGTATATTTTACCATTCATGTAGAAGGAGAATCTTTCTATTGGAAAAACTAATATTTTATGAGTACGTACATAATTAAAAATACAAGTATTGTTAATGAGGGGAAAACCACCCAGGGTGATGTGCTAATTAAAAAAGGGCGTATCGAAAAAATAGCTGGTAAAATTGATGCCAAAGAAGCTGTTAGAGAAATCAATGGGGAAGCTCAGTTTTTATTGCCTGGTGTTATTGACGACCAAGTACATTTTAGAGAACCAGGATTAACCCATAAAGCCAATATTTATAGTGAGGCCAAAGCCGCTGTAGCAGGAGGTGTTACGAGTTTTATGGAAATGCCCAATACCCAGCCTCCAGTTTTTACACAATCTTTATTAGAAGACAAGTATACGATTGGCGCGCATAATTCATTAGCCAATTATTCTTTTTATATGGGTACTTCTCAAGACAATTGGGAAGAGGTTTTAAAAACCAACGATAAAAAAAATGAAGTGTGTGGTATCAAAATATTTATGGGCTCTTCCACTGGTAATTTATTAGTGGACAATCCACTGGTCTTAGAAAAAATATTTGGCGGCGCTGAACTTTTAATTGCAACACACTGCGAAGAAGAAAGCCTTATTAAAAGAAACAAAGCTGCCTTGGAAGCTATTAAACCTCATTTAGAACCAGCCGACCATCCCATTATAAGAAATGAAGAAGTTTGTTTTGAATCTTCATTCAAAGCCATTCAATTGGCTCAAAAATTTGATGCCCGTTTGCATATTTTACATATTAGCACGGCTAAAGAATTACAATTATTTTCTAATTTAAGAACCTTGGCCGATAAAAGAATCACAGCAGAAGTGTGTGTACATCATTTACACTTTACGGCTGAAGATTATGCCGCCAAAGGCAATTTAATAAAATGCAACCCTGCCATCAAAAGTCCCGAAAATAAAGTAGCACTTTGGGAAGGTTTATTAAATGATCAATTAGATGTGATTGCTACAGATCATGCCCCGCATACCTGGGCAGAAAAGCAAAAAGATTATGCTCACGCTCATGCAGGCCTGCCTTTAGTACAACATCCTTTAATGTTGATGCTCAAATATGTTAAAGAAGGTAAGATAAGTATGGAAAAGATGGTGGAAAAAATGAGTCATGCTGTTGCTACTTGTTTCCAAATTAAAGAACGTGGTTTTATTAGAGAAGGATACCACGCCGACCTAGTATTGGTGAAAGAACAACCTTATACCGTAAGCAAAGAAAATATCTTATACCATTGCGCATGGAGCCCTTTAGAAGGAACCACCTTCCCTTATCAAGTGAGTAGCACTTTTATAAATGGTCATCCTGTCTACCACGAAGGTGTTTTTAATGAATCACAAAAAGGACAACGCTTACAATTTACGAGAAGCTAAAAAGTAAATTGGGTAAAATGCAAGTAGACAAAATTACTTTACAAGATATTGGGCTTTTTGATACAGAAGGCAGCCAGGGTTTAATTACCCATCTTAATTATTGTAAAACAAATGGCGGCAAAGAAAAGTTAGACCAATTTTTATTAGCACCCTTGTCTTCGATAACATCTATACAGCAAAGGCAAAATGCTATCGATCAATTTATTCAAGAAATTGATTTTGTGCGGGCCATGACTATTACCAACGGAAGCACCTTAGTCATTGAAAAATTTTTTGAAACAAGTTTTAAACGAATACCCAATCAAATTAGTTTGCCTGCCGCCTATTGGTACCAATACTTAAATGCTTCCGATTATTCTTTATTACGTTACTCTTTGGAACATTTAATTATTTTTTATCAAAATCTACAAAAGTGGGTAGAGATTTTTGAAGAAAAAACAGATAATAAAACCATTCAACAACTAGTAGCGCAAATTAAAAAATACACCCATCATCCCCACTTAGCTACCCTTCCTAAAAAAGCAAAACTAGAGCACCCCCAAGAGCTACTCTCCTTGTGTTATTTCTTTTTTTACCAATACAAAAATAATACGATTCAATTATTGAATTGTTTTTATGAATTAGACGCCTACTATAGCATGGCCGAAGCAGCCAGTCAATATCAGTTTGTTTTTCCTACCTGGGTAGACGAAGAAAAATCTTTTTTTGAAGTAGAAGGTGCCATTCATCCATTGGTTACTAGCCCCATTGATAATGCTATTTCATTAACCCAAAACAGCAACCTGCTTTTTTTAACAGGCGCTAATATGGCAGGTAAAAGCACTTTTATTAAAACCATTGGCATCGTAATTTATTTAGCGCATATAGGCATGGGCGTGCCTGCCAAAAAAATAAGCCTTTCCTTGTTTGATGGGCTTATCACCAACTTAACTATTGCCGATAATGTAGTTAAAGGAGAGAGCTACTTCTTTAATGAGGTGCAACGTATTAAAAATACCATTGAAAAAATAATAGATGGGAAAAAATATTTTGTATTAATTGATGAGCTTTTTAAAGGGACTAATATTCAAGATGCCATGAAGTGTAGCACCGCTGTTATAGAAGGATTACAAAACTTGAGCAATAGCTTATTAATCATTTCCACTCATTTATATGAAATTAGCGATGGGCTAAAAAAGTATTCCAATATTCAGTTTAGTTATTTCGAAACCGAAGTTCACCAAAAAGAACTTATTTTTCATTACCAATTAAAAGAAGGGGTAAGCCAAGACAGATTAGGCTATTTAATTTTAGAAAGAGAAGGGGTCGTAGACCTGTTAGAAAAAATTTCCAAAACCAAGTATTAATACTTTACCCAGTCTAAATAAGTAAAGTAGTTTACAAGCAAAAAAATGCTTGTAAAAATAAAAGGAAGTGCCCTGCTAGGAATTGACGCTATTAGCATTACCATCGAAGTAAATGTTAGTATGGGCCAGGGTTATTGTATTGTTGGACTTCCCGACAGCGCAGTGAAAGAAAGTTTAGACCGAACCGAAAGTGCCATTAAAGCCAATGGCTTTCACATGCCCAGAACCAAAGTGGTTGTTAATTTATCTCCTGCCGATTTAAAAAAAACGGGTGCCGCTTTTGACCTACCTATTGCTATTGGCATTTTAGCCGCATCAGAACAATTACGACCAGCTTCTCCATTAGAACAATATATTATCATGGGAGAGTTGGGATTAGACGGTTATTTATATCCTATTAAAGGAGTACTTGCCATGACCATGCAAGCAAAAGAGGAGGGTTTTTTAGGTATCATCCTGCCAAGTGCAAATAAAACAGAAGCTACCATGGTAGATCATATAGCTGTTTTCGGATTTGATCACATCCAAGAAGTGATTGCCTTTTTAAATGATCCATTATATAGTAGCTCCGAACTTTATAAGGATCCTAAAACGAGTAAGCTTTATTCCAAAACAAATCTAAGCCCACCACCGGGGCAGAAAATTCCTGATTTTTCAGAGGTGAAAGGTCAATTTTATTGCAAGCGTGCTTTAGAGGTAGCGAGCGCAGGGGGACATAACATTATTATGATAGGTCCACCAGGAGCAGGTAAAACAATGTTGGCAAAAAGTATAGTTTCAATTTTACCTCCTTTAAGTAAAACCGAAGCTTTAGAAACTAGTAAAATATATAGCGCTAGTGGCAAAATTGCAACCAACCATCCACTACTCAGTCAAAGACCATTTAGACAGCCACACCATACTTTATCATCCATTGCCATGATTGGTGGTGGAAGCTACCCTCAACCTGGAGAAATTTCATTGGCCCACAATGGGGTGCTATTTCTAGACGAACTTCCTGAATTCAATAGATCGGTTATTGAAGTTTTAAGGCAACCCATGGAAGAAGGCGTCGTGGCTATTGCAAGAGCTAAAATGAGTGTACAATTCCCTGCTCGATTTATGTTAATGGCTTCTATGAACCCTTGCCCATGCGGCTTTTACAATCATCCCAAAAAAGAGTGTCAATGTAGCCAAAGTGCCATTCAAAAATACATGCATAAAATATCAGGACCTTTATTAGACCGAATTGATATGCATATTGAAGTTTCCCCAGTATTGTATCAAGATCTAAGAGCAAAGGACGAAAGAGATAGCTCTGCCACCATCGCTAAAAGGGTTCAAAAAGCAAGAGAAATTCAATTTCAAAGGTTTGCATTGGAAGAAGGGGTGTATACGAATGCTCAAATGAGCAGCAGTCAGCTAAAAAAGTTTTGCGTCATTTCCCCTAATGCAGAAATCTTATTAAAAAATGCGATGGAAAAATTTCAATTAAGTGCCCGTGCTTATGACAGAATTAGAAAAGTGAGCCTTACTATCGCAGATTTGGATCAAAAATCCTCTATCGAGGAAGAACACATAAGCGAAGCTATACAATATCGCAATTTAGATAGGTCAAGCTGGGGTCAATTCAAAAATTAATGGTCGGAGCTTAATGAATAAGGAGATAAAATAGAAAAACACGAGTGATCCAATTAATATTGACCTGTTTTGAGCATTACTAAAGTACATGCTTCAATAGTTTGAATACCTTTTTCGCTAGCCAAAGTAGCAAGTATTGGATTCTCTGTACCAGGATTAAATATAATTCTCCTTGGCTTCAAATCTAAAATAGCATTATAATAAGCTTCTTGTGCAGCAGGTCCCAAATACAAGCTGACAGTGTCTATCGCGATATTTACTGGCCACTCATTGATAATTGAAGTAGCCTCTATTTCTCCTTTTTTTATTCCAAAAGGATAGACCGAATGGCCTTTTTCAACCAATAAAACGGTTGCCATATAACTATATCTTTCTGGATTGGGTGTTGCACCTACTACTAATGTGATGGGTTCTTGCATTACACAAAGCTATTACAAAAAATGAAAAGGTTTTAAGTTAGTTACAATAAAACGATGTAATTTTATAAAAATTAAGTTTACTAAAATCAAATAAACATCATGGCAAAGTCAAGTAAGAAGAAAGCAGCTCCTAAAAAGAAAGTAGTCGCTAAGAAAACTGTTAAAAAAGCAGTAAAGAAGGCAGCAAAAAAAGCAAGTAAAAAAACAACTAAAAAAGCAGCTCCTAAAAAGAAAGTTGTTGCTAAGAAAAAAGTAGCAGCCAAAAAAACTGTAAAAAAAGCAACTAAGAAAGTAGCAAAGAAGGTAGCCAAAAAAGCAGCGCCTAAAAAGAAAGCTGTCGCTAAGAAAAAAGTCGTAGCCAAAAAAACTGTAAAAAAAGCAGTAAAGAAAGCAGGTCCTAAAAAGAAAGTAGTCGCTAAGAAAAAAGTAGCACCAGCGCCTGTAGCAGTAGTTACCGTAGTAGCTCCTACCCTATTTACAGAACCTACAACTAATTCGACTCCTACAGTTTAGAAAAAAATAGTTAAATTACCATCCCGCCCCGTTTCCGATTTTTCGGGTGAGGCGGGATTTTTTATTTTTAATACAAAATTAATTTTATGCGAATTATTTTAATGTTATTATGTTTCCCTTTTTTATTGCATGCACAAAATAATGCTATTGTGGAAAAAACAAAGTCAATGGAATTTCACAAAGGCTATTTTAATTATTGGTGGGATGCTGCACAAGGAAAAATTTACATGGCCGTAGATAAATTAGATATCCCTTTTTTGTATGTCAATTCTTTACCAGCGGGCCTAGGATCTAATGATATCGGGCTTGATAGAGGCCAGATAGGCGATTCTAGAATTGTTTATTTTCAGCGTGTAGGTAAGAAGGTTTTATTAACACAGCCTAATACCGACTATCGCGCAGTAACCAAAGATCCTAGAGAACAAAAAGCAGTCAACGAATCTTTCGCTCAATCTATCTTATTTAGTTTTAACGTAGAAGCCGAAGAAACAAATTCAATACTAATTGACGCCACCCCTTTTTTATTAAGAGATGCGCATGGCGCAGCCGATAGAATTAGAAAAATGAAGCAAGGCACTTATACTTTAAACGAAGGCCGTTCTGCCATATATATTAACAACACTAAAAATTTTCCAAAAAATTCAGAGTTTGAAGCAACGCTCACTTTTGTGGGTGGATCAGATGCAGGAAGGTTTGTACAAACAGTGGCTCCTTCAGTGGAAGCACTTACCCTTCGTATGCACCATAGCTTTGTAGAACTTCCAGACAATAATTATCAAGCAAGAAAATATGATATTAGAAGCGGTTATTTTGGAAATAGCTATTTCGATTATGGAAGTGATATAAGCGAGCCCATTGAAAAAATGGTAATCAATAGACATCGTCTATTTAAAAAAGATCCTACTGCAGCAATGAGCGAACCTATTAAACCCATTATTTATTATTTAGACAATGGCACGCCAGAGCCTATTAGATCTGCTTTATTAGATGGTGCAAGATGGTGGGACCAAGCCTTTGAAGCAGCAGGCTATAAAAATGCATTTCAAGTGCAGGTACTTCCAGATTCTGCAGACCCAATGGATATTCGATACAATATGATTAATTGGGTACATCGTTCTACCCGTGGATGGAGCTATGGTTCAACCATTTCAGATCCAAGAACCGGTGAAATTATCAAAGGACAAGTGACTCTTGGCTCTTTGCGTGTTCGCCAAGATTATTTAATTTTTACAGCTTTACTTTCACCTTATATCAATGGCCAACCGGTTTCAGAAAAAATGAGAACCGCTGCTATACAAAGACTAAGAC
>CANHLZ010000086.1 GCA_947461595.1 Bacteroidota bacterium
CTTCGGTCCAAATTATCTTGTTGTAATAGTTCTCCAATGGCTAAAGCATTCTTGTAATCTTTTTCAATAAATAGTTGTACTGCTTTTTTAGCATCGTCCATTCTGCCGGCTGCATTGATACGGGGTGCTACTGCAAATACTAAATTAGTAATCCGCATCGGACTGGTTTGTTTGGCCAATTCCATCAAGGCCAGTAAGCCTGGACAAGGCGCTTCATTAACTTGTTGCAATCCAAAATAGGCCATGGTTCTATTTTCATCTACTATAGGAACTATGTCGGCGGCAATAGCAGTGGCTACTAAGTCTAAATATTCTAAATAAGATTCTGCGGGTAGTTTATATTTTTCTGCTAAGGCACTTATTAATTTAAATACTACGCCGCAACCACATAATTCTTTAAATGGATAAGTACAATCTATTTGTTTTGGATTTAAGATGGCCATGGCGGGTGGCAAAATAGCATCGGGCAAATGGTGGTCACAAATAATAAAGTCAATACCTAATTCTTTCGCATAGGTAACCAGTTCTATAGATTTGATTCCACAGTCCACGGATATAATTAAATTTATACCCGTTTGTTTGGCGTAATCAATGCCAATTTTTGAAATACCATAGCCTTCTTTATATCTATGCGGTATATAATAATCAATATTGGGGGTGAGCTTCTTTAAAAATTGAAACAAAGTAGCTACCGAAGTAGTTCCATCCACATCGTAATCTCCAAATACCAATAAGTGTTGATTTTTTTGTACGGCTTCTTCAATTCTTGCAACGGCTTTGTGCATATCCTTCATTAACCAAGGGTCATGTAAATGCTCTAAACTTGGTCGGAAAAATTTTTTGGCTACCTCAAAATTGGATATGTCTCTTTGTACTAATAATTCACACAGCAGTGGATGAATTTTTAAAGCATCTTGCAATGCTTGCACTTTGGCAGAATCAGTACTTAATATGTTCCACCTTTTTTCCATTAAAATTTTCTATCGGTTGTGTATCTTACTAATTCCTCTAAGGCATCTCTGGTTTCGCTTGCTGGAAATTGATGAAGTAAGAGTAAAGCTTTGTCTCGGTATTCAAACATTTTATTAGTGGCATAATCAATTCCACCGTATTTCACTACATGGTCTATTACAAATTTTACTTTGTCTTTTTCGTTGTTATTGTTTTTAACAATGTAAATAATTTCTTTTTTCAACAAAGGAGACACTTTTTGTAAAATATGTATTAAAGGAAGCGTTAATTTTTTTTCTTTGATGTCATTGCCGGTTGGTTTACCAATGGCTGCTTCACCATAATCAAATAAGTCGTCTTTTATTTGAAAGGCCATACCTACATTTTCTCCAAACTCGCGCATTTGCTGAATCACATTTTCATTTTGAGTCACTGAGCTAGCACCCGCGGCACAACTGGAAGCCAATAAGGAAGCTGTTTTGCCATTGATGATTTCATAGTAGATAGATTCGTCGAAATTCAAGTTTCTTGTTTTTTCTATCTGTAGCAATTCGCCCTCACTCATTTTTTTTACTGCTGTAGATAAAATAGTTAAAATGGTAAAATCTTTATTCTCTAAGGATAGTAATAAACCTTTGGATAATAAATAGTCGCCCACTAGTACCGCAATTTTATTTTTCCATAAAGCATTGATCGAAAATAGGCCTCTTCTTTCTAACGCATCATCCACTACATCATCATGTACTAAAGTGGCAGTATGTAAAAGTTCTACTAAAGAGGCGGCTCTATAAGAAGCTTCATTTATTTCGCCGTGTAATTTGGCAGATAGTAAAACAAACATGGGGCGCATTTGCTTACCCTTGCGTTTTACAATGTATTGCATGATTCGATCTAGCAAGGAAACCCTGCTTTTTACTGCTTCTTTGAAATGTTTTTCAAAGAGTTCCAGTTCGGCACCAATCACTTTTTTTGCTAATTCCATGTATACCTGCAATTTATTTTATTTTAAGCAAGAAGCCGTATTTATTTGGCTTTTAAACTTATTGGTTTAACCTATTGAAATGTAAGGCGCCAAAATTTTGCAGGGAAGATAGTTTTAAGTCGGCGGCCCCCCAATGTTCTAGTTTCAAATGCTCGGCAGAGGGTACCACCACACAGGTCATTCTTGCTGCCTTGGCTGCTATCATCCCATAAAAAGAATCTTCGAAACAAATACAGGCTAGTGGAGAAGTATGCATGGCAGCAGCGCAATCAAGGTATACTTGTGGATGTGGTTTAGCAAAAGGCAAATGTTGTGCGGAACAACTTGCATGAATGTATTTTCTAATGCCTAGTTTGTCTTTTACCCATTCTATTAATTCAAGTGGCGAGGAAGTAGCCAAGCCCATTTTAAATTCTTTATTGATAAAAAATTCAAATACATTTTGTACGCCTGGCATTAGTGTGGCTTCTTTATCAATTAGTTCTAAAGCAAGCGTAATTATTTTTTGTTCTGCTCTATCAAATTCAGAAGCAGGTACCTTATGTAAGAGTAGCCAATGAGCAACAAATTCTTTCGAACGCAGCCCTGTGGTAAATGCATATTGTTCTTCATTTAACTGAATACCGTATTGTCTAAAAATTTCGGTGGCGGCTTTGTTCCATAAAGGCTCACTATTAATAAGTAAGCCATCAATATCAAAAATAACTGCAGATTTTTCCATTGGCTAAAGGTACTATTTGTTGTTTAAACAGTAAAAAGGCACTAAAAATTAATTATACTATCTTGCAGTTCTAACTAGCTAGATAATTGTATGACCCTTTTGGATCGTTTAAAACAAATTCGCATTTTTCGTTCTGTTATTTACGGAGTGGTAGGTTTATTTACTTATCCAGGACTTGCTTTGTTTAATAATGTAGAGATTGAGGGCGCTGAAAACTTACAAAACCTGCCTCATAAAAATGTTTTATTTGTTAGCAATCATCAAACTTATTTTGGGGACGTAATTGCATTTGTTCATATTTTTTGTGCCGTTAAATGGGGTAAATTTAATAAGCTAGGCATTCCTTATTATTTATTGAATCCTTTTACCAATGTATTTTTTGTGGCCGCAGAAGAAACCATGAATAGCAGTTGGTTGACTCGTTTATTTAAATTGGGTGGGGCTTTAACGGTAAAAAGAACCTGGAGAGCCGAAGGGGCAGATGTAAGTAGAGAAAGAGATGTGGTGGATACGCAAAAAATTGACAAAGCCTTAGCTAAAAGCTGGGTGATTACTTTTCCGCAAGGCACTACCAAACCTTTTGCTCCAGGTAGAAAAGGTACTGCGCATATTATTAAAAACAATCAGCCCATTGTTATGCCAGTAGTGATTAATGGGTTTTGGCGTGCTTTTACAAAGAAAGGACTCACATTTAAAAAAGTGGGTACGCCTTTAACGGTGCGCTTTAAACCCCCAATGGTGATAGATTACAATGATACTGTAGAGAATATTTTAAATCAGGTAATGGACGCGATCGAGCAAAGTAAACAGTACATGCTTAAAGGAAAACATCATTCCATGAACGAGGCTTAATCTTTTACAAACAAGGCTTTTAATTCGGTAGCATCATCCGGCTTCATTTTCCCAGACAATATCAATCTTAATTGACGTCTGCGTAAAGCGCCATCAAAGAATTTTATTTCTTCTTCAGATTCTGGTATAACAGCAGGTACTGCTTTTGGTTTTTTATTTTCATCTAATCCCACAAATGTAAAAAAGGCTTCATTGCTTAATTCTCTTGTTTGCGAAATCATATTTTGATTCCAAACTTTTAAATGCACTTCCATGGAAGTAGTAAAAGAGCGAGTAACTCTTGCTTCAATACAAATAACATTACCCAATTTAATAGGAGTCTTAAAACTTAAATTATCCACGGAAGCCGTCATGCATGCCGAATTACAATGTTTGGAAGCAGACAAATATGCTGCAATATCCATCCAGTACATGAGCTTTCCTCCCATTAAATCACCAAAGGTGTTGGTGTCGTTGGGTAAAACCAATTCGTTCATAGTGGTGAAGGAATCTTTTGCTTTTCTTGCTTCCATACTTTTTATTTGTAGTATAAAGATACAAACTTGTTATAGATATGTCGCTACTTCGTTTTATATGGTAACGCTATCCAATTTGGCTAAATAAGCCGGGTCTATCTCAGCGCCAATACCAATAGCATCGCTGATAGTTAAATGCATACCATTAAACTCAACACCACCTATTACGGGGTCCTCCAAATGCCCAAGTAAGCAAGTGTCCATATCATAATACTTTATATTTTCCTTGGCCATGGCAAAGTGCATTTTAGCACTTAAGGCCAAACGACTTTCTAGCATGCCCCCCATCATGCATGGAATTTGATGGGCCAATGCCAAGTCATGAATTTTAATGGCTTCGTTGATGCCTCCACTTTTTGCGAATTTAATATTAATGGAATGACAAGCTTTTTGTTGAATAAGTCTTCTTGCATCATGATGTGTAAAAACAGATTCGTCGGCCATGATTTTTATTGGAGAAGCTTTGCATAAAGCGGGTAATTGGTCGTCGAAGTATTTATGCATTGGTTGTTCGCAAAATTCAATACCAAAAGGCGCTAATGCTTCCAATACTTTTAATGCATTTTCAGGAGCCCAACCTTGATTCGCATCAATTCTTAAAATTATTTCATATCCAATAGCGGCTCTTATTTGTTTGATTCTTTCCACATCTTCAACAGGGTCTTTCCCCAATTTTACTTTTATCATCTTCACTCCATCTTGTACAAATTCAATGGCTTGTTTAGCCATATTTTCTGGGCTATCAATACCAATCGTCAAATCGCTTTCAATGGCTTTGTGTTTTCCTCCTAAGTAGGCATACAATGGCACATTGGCAGCCTTTGCAGCAATATCATATAAGGCCATGTCAAAGGCGCTTTTAATAGTATAGTTGCCTGCAATCGCAATTGCTAATTCGGCTAATCTTTCGTTCATGGCTAATGGATCTTTCCCTTTCCAAAAAGCAGCAAAGTCCTTTGCATTATTATAACCACTTAATTGAGTTTCTCCAACAATCATAGGAAAAGCAGAACATTCCCCTAGTCCAATAATTCCTTCGTCTGTATGTATTTTAATGAAAATATTTTGAGCAAAATGCATGGTGCCAGTTGCTATCGTAAAAGGCGTCATGGGTATTTTATATAGGTAAATCTTAGTTTCTACTATTTTCATATTTCATTTTCTTATATACCATAAAATTACATTCATTATTTAAACAATTTGAATCCTGTATTGTTAATTGTTAAAACTATTTATGGAGCAGTTAAAAAACAAGAATATTCTATTACTAGGAGCCACAGGGGGTATTGGCTCCAATTTGCTTACATTATTAACCAATAGCGGTGCGCATGTTTGGATGGCAGGCAGGCAATTAGATAAATTACAAACTTTGTCGCTGGAAAATCAAATTTCTAGCGAGCGTATTTTGCAAGTAGATTTAGCCGATGCCCATTCTGTTCAATTATTTATTGAAAAATTACCATCCATTTCATTTGATATTTTTATCAATGCAGCAGGCATTGGTATTATTAAGCCATTAGATCAGTTGCAAGCAGTAGAAATGCAATTGTCTTTTCAGGTAAATGTTTTGAGCATTTTTGAAATAGTAAAATCAATTTTACCTAAAATGATAGAAGTAAAGAAAGGCTTAATTATAAACATACCAGGTATATTAGGAAAAACTCCTATGTCTGGGGCTGCGGCTTATTGTGCTAGTAAATATGCTTTGGTGGGAATGATGCAATCTATTAGAGAAGAATTAAAAAGGACTGAAATAAGAATTACCCAGGTTTATTTAGGTGGTGTAGACTCTCCATTTTGGGATACCATCAATTTAAGAGTACAAAGAGAAAAAATGATTCAAGCTGAAGAAGCGGCTAAGTCTATTTGGTTTTTATGCCAACAACCTAGTTCGGGGGTAGTAAGTGAAATGGTTTTGCAACCATTTAATCATCAGGTAATTTAGGTTGCTTATTCCTTTGTGATTTAAGTTTTACTACCGATATTTGCAAAACGAATGAATGTTAGCATGAGTTTATCTTTAGACAATACAAAAAACGCATTTGCATACAAGACAAATGCCGAATTAAGAAGAGCCAATTTCCTATTTTCTATTATTCAAAATTCATTTATAGTTTCCTTAGCTACAAAGTGTACTCCTTTTTTAATGAAGTCGGGATTGCCCATCAATGGTCTAATACGTAGTACCATTTTTAATCAATTTGTAGGAGGGGAAACTTTGGAAGAATTGGCAAGAGTGACTAAACAATTGGGCTCTTATGGAGTTCAAGTTATTTTAGATTATGGGGTGGAAGCCAAAGAAGGAGAAGAGAACTTTGATAACGTTACAGAAAAAATTATAGAAGCTGTTGAATTTGCTGCTACCCAAAAAAACGTTCCTTTTGTGAGTGTTAAATTAACAGGCTTAGCCAGTTTGCTTTTATTAGAAAAATTAAATGAAGCACCAAGAATTAGAAGCGGTATTCATGATAGCGAAGCCGATGATGCTGCTTGGGAAAGGGTTAAGGAAAGGATGTTTGCTATTTGTGAAGTGGCCAATGAAAAAGGAGTAGGTATTTTATTAGATGCCGAAGAAACTTGGATCCAAGACCCTATAGACCGCTTAGCTATTGAATTGATGGTGGTTTTTAATAAAGAGAAAGTAGTGGTATACAATACCTACCAATTATACAGGCATGATCGTTTTCATTTTTTAAAGATCTCTCATAAAATTGCACAAGAAGGAAAATTTTTATTGGGCGCAAAATTAGTGAGAGGGGCTTACATGGAAAAAGAAAGAGTACGTGCTCAAAATAATGGATACGATTCTCCCATTCATTTGAACAAAGAATTGACCGACCAAGACTTTAATGATGCCGCTGCTTATTGCATCGAGCATAGAGATTCAATGGCATTAATTTTAGCTTCGCACAATGAGCAAAGCAATATGCTTATTGTTGATTTGATGGCTAAAAATAAGCTAAGCAATAATGATGCACATGTACATTTTTCACAACTCTATGGCATGAGTGATCCTATTACTTTTAACATGGCCACAGAAGGATATAATGTGAGCAAGTATTTACCCTACGGCCCCATACAGGACGTAATTCCTTATTTAATGCGCAGGGCCGAAGAAAACTCGAGCGTGAATGGTCAAACCAATAGGGAATTGCTATTTATTAGGAAGGAATTGGCTCGCCGTAAGTCCAAAAAATGATTTCTACATAAAAGGTATTGGTTGTAAATTGCACTATGCTTCAATACCATACTTTATTACAACATATCATCGATCATGGGGCCGAAAAAACAGACCGAACGGGTACTGGAACCAAAAGTATTTTTGGTTATCAGATGCGCTTTAATTTAGCAGAAGGATTTCCCATGGTCACTACCAAAAAATTGCATTTAAAAAGCATCATTTATGAATTGCTTTGGTTTTTAAATGGGGATACCAATATTAAATATTTAAATGAAAATGGAGTGCGCATTTGGGATGAATGGGCCGATGCGAATGGAGATTTAGGTCCAGTGTACGGAAAACAATGGCGCAGTTGGGAAGGCGCGAATGGAGTGGTGATTGATCAAATTTCAGAACTGATTCAACAAATAAAAAAAACACCAGATAGCCGAAGGTTAATAGTTAGTGCTTGGAATGTGGGGGATTTATCTAAAATGGCTTTAATGCCTTGTCACAATATGTTTCAGTTTTATGTGGCAGATGGAAAATTAAGTTGTCAATTGTACCAACGAAGTGCCGATGTTTTTTTAGGCGTACCTTTTAACATTGCCTCTTATGCTTTATTAACCATGATGATTGCATCCATTTGTGATTTAGAATATGGTGATTTTGTGCACAGTTTTGGAGATGTTCATTTATACAAAAACCATATTGAGCAAGCGAATCTTCAATTATCAAGAACTCCTTTTCCGTTGCCCACTATGAAGATAAATAAAGGAGTAAAAGATATTTTCTATTATCAATTTTCTGATTTTACTTTAGAAAATTATCAATCTCATCCAAGTATTAAAGCACCGGTAGCGGTATA
>CANHLZ010000087.1 GCA_947461595.1 Bacteroidota bacterium
CCAATCTAAGGATCTAATCGAGTCTTCGTTGTATTCAACTGGTATCTTAGTTTCTGCCATAATTATCAATGCTTTAGGGGCAAAATTGGCCCTTGTCTGTCTGCAAATCTAATGAGCACGGTGGTTACCCCAATTTTACTTTTCACCAAATGTCACTTTTATGTGGATAAACGATTATTCTCTTATCTTTAACGCATCAAAACAGACCCAAAATACCCTATTGTAGACCTTGATTTCATCAAAACCAAGGCAGAGGAAATTATTGCTGAAAACGATGAATTTCAAGCCTTTCTGAGGCAAATTAACAGCAAGGAACTAGATAATGCGGTATTTTCCCTCTCAGAGACCATTAGTCCTCAAATAGATTGTACCAGCTGTGGCAATTGCTGCAAAAGCTTAATGGTAAATATTGACGAAGCCGAAGCCAATCATTTGGCTAAACATTTGGGTCAAACAAGGGAAAACTTTGACGAAGCTTATATTTCTAAAGGAGAATCGGGTCGAATGGTGATAAATTCTATCCCATGTCATTTTTTAGTGGAAAATAGTTGCAGTGTGTATGAACATCGTTTTGCAGGTTGTAGAGAATTTCCTGCATTTCATATTCCTGATTTTAATAAAAGACTTTTTACGACCTACATGCATTATGATCGATGCCCCATTATTTTCAATGTCATGGAAAATTTAAAAAAGGTTTTAGAATTTGAAGCTAAAAGTAACTAACCATGTCTTTGCAATTTGGTATTGATATTCTTTTAAATTCCGAGCCTAACTGGAAAAATAAACCCATTGCTTTTTTAACCAATGATGCGGCAACCACTAGCACAGGCGAAAAAAGTAGAAAAGCATTAATAACTAAAGGATTTAATATTGTAAAACTATTTTCCCCCGAACATGGAATTAATAGCAAAGGATTGGATGGTGCTAAAATGGACAATGAAATAGATGCGATTACAGGATTACCCATTATAAGTTTATATGGAGAAAAATTTGCACCAACATTACAGGATTTGCAAGATGTCGAAATTTTAATTTTTGATGTTCCAGACGTAGGTGTTCGTTTTTATACTTATTTATGGTCAATGACTTATTGGCTAGAAGCTGCTGCCCAATTTAAAAAGCAAATTATTATTTTGGATCGGCCCAATCCTTTAGGCGGCAATTTTCAAATGGTCGAAGGGCCAATTTTAGAGATCAACCTTAAAAGTTTCCTAGGAAGATTTCCCATTCCCATCAAACATCAATGTACCATTGGAGAATTGGCACAGTATTTTAATGAGGTGGAAAATATTAAAGCACCTTTAGAAGTGGTCGCCTGTAAAAACTTAAATCGGGAACAACTATTTTATGATTGGAATAAACCATGGGTCGCTACTTCGCCGGCAATACAAAATATAGAAGCTTGTTTACTATACCCTGGTTTGTGTTTATTTGAAGCTACCAATGTAAGTATTGGGCGTGGTTCGGCTTATTCCTTTGAGTGGATTGGAGCTAGTTGGTTTAATTTGCCTGCGATTACGATGGTTGGACAAAATATTTTAAGAGAGGATATTAAAATGGAATCTTTACCCATAAAATTACTTATCGATGGTACTTTAATACAACACAAGGGCATTAGAATAAAAGTATTAGACCCTTATCATTTCAATCCAGTATTAAATGGATTATTGTTATTAAAATTGGTGAAAGATATCCATCCACAAGATTTCAAATGGATTCCTTACCCAACGAATGTAAATCCTACTGGGGAAAATCATTTATCTTTATTGCTTGGGATTGAAAACGCAGAAGAATTATTCAATTTGCCATTAAAAGAATGGCTAAGTAAAATGCTACAATTGTTAAAAGTCACTTATTGGGAAAAAGACATGGAACCCTATTTAATCTATAAATAAAGTAAGAATAAAAAGATTTAAAAGAAATTAATGATGAAAAAAATTGCAATTACTAAGACTATTTATTGGAATACCATTACCGGATTTTGTTTTTTAGCTTTAATGACCTTATTACGTATTGTTTTTGTATTTCGTTTTACGGCACCAGTGGGCAATGAAGGGTCATTAAAATCTGCTTATCTATTAGGGTTTAGATATGATTTAAGGTATGTAGCCATTACAATGCTACTCATTTTATTATTGTCATTTATTAAACCTTTAAACCCTTTTAATACCCAAAGAGGAAAAAAAATGGCTATTTCCATTTGGGTTATTTTTAGTTTGTTTTTAATACTATTTTATGCGACCGATTTTATTCATTATGCCTATGTTCATCAACGGCTCAATGCAAGTATTTTAAGTTATTTAGACAATGCGGCCATTTCTTTGCAAATGATGTGGCAATCCTATCCTATCCTACTCATTATTGCTATTATTGCTTTATCCCTATGGCTACTTTATACATTGGTACAGTTAACTTATAAGATTGCTTTAAAAAGAGAAGCTTCTGGAAATAAGTTAAATCGCATTCTTTTTAACCTATTGTTTTTCTTTATCCTTGTTTATAGTATTATTGGGAATGTGGTTTATTCTGGTGGGCAATATCCTTTAAGATGGAGTGATGCTTATAGTTTAGGTAGTGATTTTAATGCCAATATGGCTTTAAATCCGATGCAATCTTTTTTTAGTACCCTAAATTTTAGAACATCGAAAATTAATACAGGTTTAATAAAGAATAATTATGCAGTCATCAGTGAATATCTTGACATTCCTGCAGAGGATCAAAATGCAAATAAATTTAATTTTTCAAGAGTAGTTATTCCAAAAACCAAAGATACCATTGCCCCAAAAATTAAAAACGTGGTATTGGTTATTTGCGAATCTTTTTCGGCATATAAAAGTTCTGTTACAGGTAATCCATTAAACGCAACACCTTATTTTAATCAAATGAGAAAGCAAGGTGTCTATTTTAATAGAGCATTTTCTCCCTCCTATGGAACTGCCAGAGGGGTTTGGGCAACTATTACCGGCACGCCTGATATTTTAGAAGGCAGAACCTCGAGTCGCAATCCATTATCAGTAGATCAACATACCATTTTAGCCGATTTTAAAAACCATGAAAAATTTTATTTTTTAGGAGGTAGTGCCAGTTGGGCAAATATTAGAGGGGTGCTTACTAATAATATTGAGAACTTATATATTTATGAACAAGGAAAATACCAGTCCAGTGAAATTGATGTTTGGGGAATTAGTGATAAAAACTTATTCATGGAAGCCAACAAAAGGCTTAGCACTAATACAAAACCATTTTTTGCTATTATACAAACTGCGGACAATCATAGGCCTTATACCATTCCGGACGAAGATTTAAAAACATTTAAAATAAAAATGGTTTCAAAAGATTCTTTATTAAAATATGGATTTGAAAACAATGACGAATACAATGCTTTTAGATATACCGATTATTGTTTTGAACAGTTTATAGAAGCTGCCAAAAAGGAGAAATATTTTGACAATACTTTATTCGTTTTTATTGGAGATCATGGTATAAAAGGAGACGCTGGAAATATGTTGCCCAGAACCTTTACTGAACAAGGTTTAACGAATATGCATATTCCTTTTTTATTTTATGCCCCTAATATTTTAACCCCTAAAGAGTACAGCCTACCCGTATCTCAGTTGGATGTGCTACCTAGTATTGCCTCCTTATGTAACATTCCTTATACCAACACTACTATGGGAAAAGACGTATTTAATTTAGTCAATAAGCCTAATAGCAATAATTCCATTTTTTTATATGATGATTTTAATCAACAAGTAGGTATTTTAAACAACCAATATTATTTCGGTTATAAAATTAAAAATGCTTCTAAAGGTATTTTTGAAAGTGTATTAGACAATAATAAAGTGAGCAATGATTCTATAGAAAAATCTATGAGGATTTTGACGGAGACGATTTATGAAACTTCAAAGTACATGTTAATCAATAATAAGAAATTGAATGTCAAATAAAATTGATATTTGATTAAACTTCGCCTTCTACTTTTTTATCTACTCTTTTTGTTCCAGCGTACATTTCGTATTCTAGCAATCTGCAATCTATGGTGGCATTGTAAAATTCGATTCTTCGACTTGGCTTTAAACGAATTTTCTTAGCCAACTCTAAATTCCCTGTAAATATATAACCCAGGTATCCTTTGCAATTGTTTTTCAAAAAATCACCCATACGGGCATAAGTGGCTTCTAATTCAAGCTCCTCTCCTAGTCTTTCTCCATATTCAGGATTAAAAATAATCACAGACCCTTCTTCAGCAACAGGAATATTAGTAGTTTCAAAATCGCCATATTGAAAATAGATTAAATGTGCAACACCCGCTACTGTAGCATTGGTTTTTGCAGTTTCTATGGCTCTTTTACTAATATCAGAAGCTATAATTTGCAATCCAGGTATTTTAATAATCTGCGTGGTTAATTTTTCTTTTTCCACTTGATACATAGTTTCCTCATAGCCTAGAATATGCATAAAAGCATAATTAGTTCTTAATAAACCAGGGGCTCGATTGGTGGCTATTAAGGCTGCCTCAATGGCTAAAGTACCCGAACCACACATTGGGTTAACAAAAGCAGCTCTTTTATTCCATTTAGTACTTAATATAGTAGCTGCGGCCAATGCTTCTAACATAGGGGCGGTACCAGGTAATTTTCTATACCCATGTTTAGCCAATGTTTCTCCCGAAGTATCTAGGAATATATCAGCTTCTTCCTGTTTCCAAAACAAATATACAACTGCCCCAGATAATTCTGAACCAGTAGAAGGTCGTTGATTGCTGATGTTCCTCATTCTATCTACAATAGCATCTTTCACCTTTAAATTGGCGTATAAGTTGGTGGATATAGTTGGATGAAATACATTACTTGTTACCGAAAAATAGCCAGAAGGTTTTATTAATTCTTCCCAATGAACATCAACTAAATTTTTATATAATTCTTCGGGGTCATTACATATAAAAGACTTTAAAGAATACATTACTTGGCTGGCACATCGTAAATTTAAATTAAGCTTTATGCAATCCTGAACGGTTCCTGTTAATTCCACCCCAGTTTGAAAAACTCTATCTGTTGTAAAACCCAATGCAACCACTTCCTTTTCTAAAGAAATAGCCAACCATTTGTGACAGGTAATAATTATTTTGCTTGGGGTAGTAAATACTTGCATAGTTGCAAAGTTACTTATTAAAATCCATAGCTATTTTATTAATGGATTCATCTGATAAATCATCCCCAATGACCAATTTATGTTTAAAAACAACAGTTTGACCTGCTTGTAAATTTAACTTTACGGCTTCAGTATTTTTGTCAAAATTTCGACCTCCTAAATTATTCATGGCAAACAATCCATAACCTCTTGCATGAGACCAGGCAGGATAATTTGTATTCTTTGAGTGATCTAATAGTGCTAACGTAATTACTTCATTTTCTTTAGTAGCTCTTAAAGCTACCCAATTGGAGCGCTTGCCCCAAACTGTTGCTCCATAAGCTCCTTCTAGATTTCGATAAACCCCATTAACCCCTTCATTATTAAGTACAGGTACTTTTGTTTCT
Source organism: Bacteroidota bacterium (assembly GCA_947461595.1). GTDB lineage: Bacteria > Bacteroidota > Bacteroidia > Chitinophagales > Chitinophagaceae > Sediminibacterium. The sequence goes on from CANHLZ010000087.1 coordinate 5,538, forward strand.
ATTCCTTGGGCGTCTAAAAATGTTTCCGCTACAGTAGCGGGTTCTTCAAAAGATCTATCTACGCGAAGTCCAATTAAACCTTCTTTATTTTCGGTAAAACTAACTTCTTGCTTAGCTGTAAGTTGGGTTTCGCGTACGATGGTTCTTAAATTACCTTTCCCGTAAAAGGTAAAACTGGTTAATTCGGAAAGTAAAATGGTATTATTCACATCCACCCAATTAGCAGTTACTATTAATGTTCCATTTTTAGGATTGATGGATTCAATTTTATTAAATCGAATGGAGCCATATTTGGGTTTATCTGCAGGTTTAATGGCAAAGGAATTGTTCCAAAAGTCTAAACCATTGACATCTCCAAAATTAAACCAAAGACCCACCTGATGTGGATGATCGGTTCTTTCAAAAGGACGAGGATCTAGAGGATACCCTCTAGTAATAAATTTACCTTTCGCATTAACAATAGGATACAAAGTTTGCTTTTCCATATTGTCGGGATAAATAAATGCAGTAAAGAACTTGCGACCTATATATACTTCTACTTTTTTATCTTTTTCAAGATTTTTAAATGAAATAGGTTGACTAAAAGAGAGCTTCCCTATTGTAAATGAAAAAATAAGCAAGAATAATCTTAAAAACTTCATGGGTGTTATTTCTACATTAAATATACGAATAATTAAATTTAATACTATACCCTTTATTAAACTAGTTGTATTTATAACTTTTAAACCATCACTATAATGAATTGTATTAAATGCCATGAAATTGTGGAAAAGAAGCGTTATTATTGATTCTAATTGAAAGCTTATTAATTGCTAATATGTTTTTTAATTATTAAATTTGACTAATCATTGAATTTGGATTACCACTAAATTATATTATTAAAATCGACAAAAAATCATGATGAAATTAACTCTAGCCTTTGTATCTACTATTTTATTATTTACAAGTTGTAAACAATATGAAAAAGCCCCTTCTGGTATGCGTTATATCATTACACATGTAAATGAGAATGAAAAAAATGTTCAACATGGAGAATTTGTAAAGTTTAATGTCGAATATAAATTAAAATCCAATGATAGTATATTAAGATCTACTTATGATTCATTACCCCTGTATTTTCCGGTGGACTCTTTGCAATTAGGCAGTTATACGATAACTGAAATATTCCTACAATGCAGGAAAGGAGATAAAATCGAATTTTTAGTAAATATTGATAGTTTAGTTGCCATGAATAAAATGCGTTTAAACGATGTGTTTAAATCAAAAGATATTATTATTGGAAGAGCTGAAATTATTGAAGTGTTTAAAACTTCAGAATTTATTAATGCAGATTTAAGAAAAGAATTGGAGAAACAACAGAAAAAAAGATATAAGAATTAATAATTAATAGCCATGCAATTCATTTTAGTCGATACCCTTAGACGTATTACCATCATTGGATTTATTTTGTTTATTATAAATCCATCTTTTGGACAATCTAAAGGACTTATTGCTGAAAGTGCAACCCTCCAATTAATTTCAAAACAATTTGCCTTTACAGAAGGCCCTGCAGTGGATAGGCAAGGGAATATTTTTTTTACCGACCAGCCCAATAATACAATTTGGAAATATGATACAGAAGGAAAACTCTCAGTTTTTTTAGATAAAACTAGCCGTTCTAATGGGATGTATTTTGATAAAAAGGGAAATTTAATTACTTGTGCCGATGAAGAAAATCAATTAATTAGTATAAGTCCTAAAGGTAAAATCAAGGTATTGGTGAATGATTTAAATGGACTTCATTTTAACGGCCCCAATGATTTATGGATTAGCCCTTCTGGTGGTATCTATTTCACAGATCCTTTTTACCCTAGAGATTATTGGTCTCGAAAAACACCTGAATTACAAGGCGAACATGTTTATTATCTAGCAAAAAATAAAACCCCCATTTTAGTATCAAATTATTTGTTAAAACCCAATGGAATTATTGGAACACCTGATGGTAAATTTTTGTATGTAGCAGATATCAAAGGAAATAAAACATTTCGTTTTAATATTATGGTAGATGGTACTTTATCAGCACCAACACTTTTTGTAGAGAAAGGATCAGATGGATTAACAATCGATGAAAACGGTAACATCTATCTTACAGGTGATGGGGTTACAGTATACAATCCTAAAGGGGAATTAATTGAACATATTAAAGTTCCAGAAAATTGGACAGCCAATGTAACTTTTGGAGGGAAAGACAATCATACTTTATTTATCACTGCTTCCAAGGCTGTGTATACATTACAAATGAACGTTAAGGGTGTTCCTTTTTAAGCTTCTGGTTCCAATGGTTTGCAATTGGTTAAAAAGCAAAAGGGCTTCAATTGCTTGAAACCCTTTCTGTTATTCTGTGGGGGCACACGGGTTCGAACCGCGGACCCTCTGCTTGTAAGGCAGATGCTCTAAACCAACTGAGCTATGCCCCCTTTTGAGGATTGCAAAAATAAGG
>CANHLZ010000088.1 GCA_947461595.1 Bacteroidota bacterium
TGCAAAGGACCTGCTAAACCATTCATACCTGCAGCATAACTTAAATAAGGATCGCTTAATGCAGAACCTACTAAGTGGGTGGTGTGTGCAGATACATTTCCGCCTTCATGATCGGCGTGAATGGTCATATACAACCTCATTAATTCTTTAGTGCTTTCATCTTCAAAGCCCATCATATAAGCTAGGTTACCTGCCCAATCCAACAAACCATTGGGATGAATGTGTTCGCTATTTTTATATTTTCTTCTGTAGATATAAGCTGCTATTCTTGGTAAACGAGCTATTAGATCCATTGAATCATCGTAAGTATATTGCCAGTAATCTTTTTTATTCATGCCCTTTGCATACTCTTGTGCAAATTTACTTTCTGTTTGCAACGCCATCACACCAGCCACAAACATCGTCATAGGGTGGCTATTTATAGGGAAAGCATCTATCACATCAAATACATGCGAAGGCACATGACTTCTTCTTTGCCAATTATTAGTAATAGCATGCACATCTGTTTCATCGGGTATTTCACCAATCATCATTAAATAAAACAAACCTTCTGGTAAGGGTTCGTCGCCTTTAGGCGCTTTAGGTAATTTTGCTTGTAATTCAGGAATGGTAAAACCTCTAAAACGGATACCTTCTTGCGCATCTAATAAACTTGTCTCAGTCACTAAGCCCGTAATGCCGCGCATTCCTTGATAAGCTTGTGCTAAAGTTACTTCTCCGATTTTTTTGTCGCCGTGCGCTTTAATTAATTCCTTAATTTCTAAACTAGCTGCAATGGCTTTTGCAGTGAACCTATCTTTAATTTCTTCCATATAGCAACTGTTATATATTAAAACCGTTTAAATTTGGCCTCGAAGTTAACTCAAAAAAAGGTTTATTTGGCTGCTTTTTTGTACAAATAATATACCACCCATATAAAAATCAAATTAGGGATCCAAGCAGCGATTAAGGGTGGCAAATTGCCCTTGGTGGAGAAGATGGTGGAGAACCTATCCGTAATGATAAAAACCGCTGCGATCATAAATCCCAAGGCTAAATGAGACCCGCTCCCTCCTCTTACTTTCCGACCTGCTATGATACCTCCAATTAAAGTTAATAAAAGTACAGTTAATGGGGTGGCATCTCGGCGATACCTTTCAATCTTTAGCTCATTCAATCCTTCAGAACCTCTCAATGCCTCCAAGTTGATTTGCTTAATTAGTTCAGGCGTAGTTAATTTATCTTTGGTGTATTTGTCTTTTTCTAAATCCCCAGGTTTGAAAGCGAATTTCTTATGTAAGGTGGGGGTATAAATAACAATTTCTTTGTTGTCATAAATTTTCCTTTCAAGCACATCTGATAATAACCAGCTTTTTGTTGCCGTATCCCATATAATTTCGCCTGCTCTAATATTATAAATAATCTTGTCCTTATCCATTTGATATGCAAAAAAACTGTTCCCTCTGTTAAAAGAAGTATCATAAGAATATATTCCAGCGTAGGTAAATGAATCAATCCTAAAATAAATATCACTTGAGCCGCGCACTAATGCATCGTAAGTTGAATGGGAATCTACATAAGCTGCTTCAAAACTTCCTCTAATGGTATTGGCCTTGGGTATAAACCAAAAATTGGAGACCCATAATAACAATCCTAATAAAGCTCCTCCCAACCAATAAGGCCTTAACCATCTATCATAAGTAATTCCACTTGCAAGAATGGCAATAATTTCTGTTTGTCCTGCCATTTTAGAAGTAAAGAAAATAACAGCTATAAAAACAAATAAAGGGAAAAGCAATGCAATAATGTGAGGAATGAAACCAATATAATAATGGGTAAAAATTTCTCCTGCTGAAAAACCAGATTTAACAAAGTCATCTGTTTTTTCACTCACATCAATTACTACTGCAATGACAGCAAATAAAAAGATGGAGAAAAAAAATACAGCCAAAAACTTTTTTAATATGTACCAATCTAATTTTTTCAAACTATTTATTTCCTTTAAGGTTCCTTATAATCGTTTGCTAATTTGCGCTACCATCGCCTTTTTCCAACTCGTATAATCTCCAGCAATAATATGCGCTCTCGCCTGCCCCACTAACCAAAGATAAAAAGATAGATTCTGAATACTCGCCAATTGTAACCCTAATATTTCATCCGCTACAAATAAGTGACGCATATAGGCTTTGGTATAGTACTGACTCATTTCATTGGGCAATCCTGGATCCAAGGGTGTAAAATCACTGGCCCACTGCTTGTTTTTTATATTGATCACCCCCTGTGTGGTAAAAACCATTCCATTGCGGCCATTGCGGGTAGGCATCACACAATCAAACATATCCACCCCTAAATCAATGGCTTCTAAAATATTCCAAGGTGTTCCTACGCCCATTAAATACCTTGGTTTTTGTTTTGGTAAATTTTCACAACATAATTGTGTAAAATCATACAATTCTTGCTCCGACTCCCCAACACTTAATCCACCAATAGCATTGCCCACTGCATTTTTTGAACTTATATATTCGCAGGATGCTTTTCTTAAATCGGCATAGGTTCCCCCTTGTACAATAGGAAATAAGTTTTGAGTATGGCCATATAAATCGGGGGTCTCGGCTAACCTATTAAAACACTTGTCTAGCCATAGATGCGTCAAATTCATACTCTTTTGCACATATTCATATTCACTTGGATAAGGAGGACATTCGTCAAAAGCCATGATAATATCTGCTCCAATACTTCTTTGAATATCCATTACTTTTTCAGGACTAAATAAATGCTTGCTACCATCTATATGAGATTGAAATAAAACCCCTTCTGGTTTAATTTTTCGGTTCGATGCCAAAGAAAAAACCTGATAGCCGCCGCTGTCTGTTAATATAGGTCGATCCCAATTCATAAAACGGTGTAACCCACCAGCAGCCTCCATTACTTCCGTACCAGGCCTTAAATAAAGATGATAGGTATTGCCTAAAATAATTTGGGCATGGATGTCCTTTTTGAGTTGCTGCTGTGTTACCGCTTTTACAGAACCAATGGTACCCACAGGCATAAAAATAGGGGTTTGAATCACACCATGATCGGTGGTGATGGTGCCTGCCCTAGAAGCCCCCTGCTTGCTTTCAAATTCCAAGTTAAATGCTAATGCCGCCATGGCGCAAAGGTAAGGTCAAATGGCCTATTTTTCCACATTCAATCTTCCCCTGCATTAGCTGAAGGCGCATGCTTTACTTTTGTAAGATGTTAACTAACCTACCGCTGCCTAACATCTTGATAGGCACTTTTATTGGCATAATACTAATACAACTGTTTTATTACTTATATTTTTTTCTGCGTTTAGCCTTGTATAAAAAACCTACTAAATCGGTGCATGTCGAACACCCTATTTCGGTGGTCATTTGCGCCCGGGACGAAGCAGCTAATTTAGCCAATTATTTACCAGGGGTTTTAGTACAACAATACAATACCACGCACGAAGTGGTTTTAGTAAATGACAATTCCGAAGATGAAACAAAATACTTATTAGAAGAATTTAAAAAATCATTTAAGAATTTAAATCCAATATTGCTTTCACAAGAAGCCAAAATGATTAATGGAAAAAAATTCCCTTTATCTATTGGAATCAAGTCCGCCAAAAATGAAACCCTGCTTTTAACCGATGCCGATTGTGTTCCTGCAAGTGAACATTGGATGCAATTAATGCAAGATGGTTATGACGAGGGTACTGAAATTGTATTGGGTTATGGCGCTTATCGAAAAAAGCCAGGCATGTTGAATAAATTAATTCGCTTTGAAACTTTTCAAACTGCACTACAATATTTTTCATATGCTTTAGCGGGCATACCTTATATGGGTGTAGGAAGAAACTTATCCTACAAAAAAGAAGTATTTATCCGCAATAAAGGATTCTCTTCTATCAATCAATTACCTAGTGGCGATGACGACTTATTTATTAATCAAGTAGCCAACAAATACAATACCTCTATTGTGATTGATCACGATGCCCACACCATCAGTGAGCCTAAAACCAACTTGCACGACTGGATGAATCAAAAGTACCGTCATTATACTACCAGCAAATATTATAAAACTTGGCACGCTGTTTTATTGGGCTTGTATGCAATAAGCCAGTTTTTAGTATACCCGGTTTTAATTACTGCATTATTTTTGACGCAAGAATATATTTTACTTGCCAGTCTTTGGACCATTCGTATCCTAGTTCAAGGAACTATTTTAAGGAGTGCCATGAAAAAATTAAATGAATTAGACCTATGGCCTTGGTTTATTTTATTTGATATATGGTCTGTCTTCTATTATTTATTTACCTTGCCTAGTGTATGGAAAGCCCCACAGAAAAATTGGAATTAATAACTAAGTACTTTGCCGATTTCACACCCAAGCAATTGGGTCAAATAGCAGGACTAGAACCCGCTTATAAAGAGTGGAACAGTCAAATTAATGTGATCTCTAGAAAAGATATCGATCATATTTACTTGCATCATATACTTCATTCATTAAGTATTGCTGCGATTGTAGAATGGGAAAAAGGAAACCAGGTGATTGATATTGGCTGTGGAGGAGGTTTCCCTTGCGTTCCATTAGCTATATTTTTTCCTGAGGTTCAGTTTTTAGCCGTGGATAGTATTGCTAAAAAATTAAAAGTAGTGGACGCAGTTTGCGAGATGGTAGGTATTACCAATATTAAAACTCAGCATACCAGAGTAGAAGAAATAAAAAATAAAAAATTCGATTACGCCATTAGCAGGGCCGTAGCACCACTAAGAGATTTATGGAAATGGGCCGGTCCTATCTTGAATAAAAAGCCTAATCAAACTAATTCTTTAATTTGTTTAAAAGGCGGCGACTTGCACCAAGAAATTTTTGAAAGCGGTGTGCGTCCAAAGATGATGTCTATTTATGACATTTTTCCAGAAGCTTATTTTGAAGAGAAGTTTATTATACAAGTGAAGAAGCCTTAATTATACTAATTAGGTATCTCTAATTTATTATTGCTTCTATTAATGTCTGGCATTCTAAAGCTTGGGTCAATCTCGATTGTTTTTAAAGCCGATATGGGTTTTGTAGTTTCAAAAGTATAAGTAGGTTGTACCCATTTCCACTCGGGATGTACTATTCTATTTTGATTTGTTTCAGAAAGCTTCGGTGCCAACATTAAATCAATTGGAATATAATGCAATTCTGAACTGCCATCTTTATAGCTAATAAGTACTTCAATAGGTGCAGGCATTTTCCCATAACGTTGTAGGCTAATAATAGCTGTATTATTTTCTGCTTGAATATCATTTAATCCATAATCAATGGTCTTAGTGGAATTTACCCAATACTCTTTTAGCCATTGTAGTTGAATACCACTTGTTTTTTCTGCCACACGGAAAAAATCGTTGGCATTGGGATGTTTAAATTTCCAAATATTATAATATTTGATCAAAGTCGCATCACGCAATGAATCTCCAATGATATAGCCCAAGAAACCTAATAAAGTGGCCCCTTTACTATAAGCTGCACTACTATAAGCAAAGTTGGTATTGTAATGATCAGAATGCGTAGACATTGGTTCCTCTATATTGCTTTTAGCCAAAGTCAAATACCCCCCATAATTGCCATATTGAATATACGGCAAATAGGTTTTTGCTTTTTCATTATTAGCGAGTAGCTGTTTTTTTGCAGCTTCACTTATAAAAGGAGATTGAGTAGCTATATTTTGTTCATACCAAAATGAAATATCATCTTCTGCAAAACTTGCAAATCCTTCATCCAACCAAGGATATAAACTTTCGTTGGATCCTAAAACATGTTGGTACCAATTATGCATCCACTCGTGAAACACTGTGCCTATACCTGGACCTTTTAATAATGTAGCCATCGCATATTCCATACCACCATCCCCTCCTTGAATAAAGGAGTATTGCGGATAAGGATAAGCACCATATTTCTTCTCCATATAAGGCAATGCCTTTTCAGCTGCCCACAATACATTGGACCATGCACTATCCTCAGAAGCGGTTTTTTCTTTATAATAAACATGTAAGGTCAGGCCCTTACGTACTTCTTTTGATAAATGTTTAAAATGATCATCAGCAGCCCATACAAAGTCATGAATATTATTTCCTTTAAAATTCCAAGCTTTCAAACCTGCTGCATTAGCAAGCGCAGTTGGATTTTGCAAAACACCAGTAGCAGCTACTGTATAATTTTTATCTAATTGTATAGTTACATCGTAATTACCCCATACACCATAAAATTCACGTGCTATATAAGGGTTGGTATTCCAACCCTGGTAATCGTACTCCACCATTTTAGGATACCATTGGCTCATGGAGTAACGAACGCCTTCTGCATTGTCACGACCAGAGCGTCTAATTTGAACTGGTACTTGTGCTTCAAATTGCAAAGACATTTTTATAGAAGATTTGGGTGCAATAGCTTGTGTTAATTGCACTTCTAAAATAGTTTCATGCTCAACTAATTTTTGCGCTTTACCATTTATTAAAATTTGGCTTACTCTTTGGTAACCTATTTCAGTGGGTGATAATTTTTGAATGCGATCTTTCACCCTTCTGTCCCAATCTTGAACATTGTCTTGACCGGTCATGGTGGAAGCAGAAGTAATTGGCGCACCCCTTCTAACACTTAAATAATTTTTACCTAATTCTCTACTTCTAATGTCCATCGCAGAATTGGGCGCAAATGCATTCCAATACATATGAAAATAAACTTTGCGTAAAGTGTCTGGGGAGTTATTGGTATAAACTAAATCTTCTGAACCTTTAATAAAATTAGCATTAACATCTAATGCTGCAATTATTTTATAATCTATGCGTTGTTGCCAACGATCGGCTTGGGCGGATACCCCGCTTACAAAAGTAATAATGACAATAAAAATGTAGGCTAACTTCTTATACATAGGATTAAATTAAAAAGCTAATTTAATTCATTAGGCTCGAAATTGCTAATTAAAATACTGTTGACTGAATAGCTATTCCTTCCCGTCCACCACAATCACAATTTCCCCTTTTACTTGCTTAGATGAAAAATGGGTAATTAAATTGGCTAAAGAATCTGTAATATTTTCTTCGTAAATTTTTGTAAGCTCCCTACTTACCGAAGCTTGCCTATCAGCCCCAAAATGTAATGAAAATAATTCCAATGTTTTTACTAAGCGCATCGGGCTTTCATAAAATATCATAGTACGCTGTTCATTGGCTAAAGATTCCATTAAAGTTTTTCTTCCTTTTTTTAAAGGAATAAAACCTTCAAAAATAAAACGCGTTGCTGGCAAGCCACTATTGACCAAAGCTGGAACAAAAGCGGTGGCTCCTGGCAAACTACTTACTGCTACCCCTGCTGCTTTGCAAGAGCGCACCAATAAAAATGCTGGGTCGGAGATCCCAGGTGTTCCTGCGTCAGTTATTAATGCAACATTTTTGCCTGCTTGCAATTGTTGTACCAAATGATCTACCACCTTATGCTCATTGTGTTGATGATAAGGCGTTAATGGCTTATTAATATGATAATGCTGAAGTAGCTTTGAGGAGGTACGCGTATCCTCGCACAAAATAAAGTCCACCGATTGTAAAACCTCAATGGACCTAAAGGTAAAATCTTTTAAATTTCCAATGGGTGTCGGAACTATATATAGCATGGAAATAATTAAAGCTTAAAAAATAAATACCTATTGTACAAATTCAATCTCAAAAAACTCCATCACCGCATTAGCCAATAATTTTTTTGAAGCGGTCTCAGCTACTTCTTTGGCTGCTGCCTCATTGGCTGCTTCAATTTTTAAGGTAATATGTTTACCTACACGAACATCTTGCACCCCTGTTAAACCTAAATTGTGCAAACCGCCTAAAACTGCCTTTCCTTGAGGATCTAATAAATCATTTAAGGGCATTACCTTAATTTGTACTTGAAATGTCATACTATTTTAATTGTGTGATGGTATTTTTATAAAACAAAGATACTAAGCAATAGCCAATAAAGCCAAA
>CANHLZ010000089.1 GCA_947461595.1 Bacteroidota bacterium
ACACCCACAGGACAAGTATTCATATGACACTTACGCATCATGATACAACCTTCTACTATTAAAGCTGCAGTAGCAACACCCCATTCTTCAGCGCCCAATAAAGTAGCAATGGCAATGTCACGTCCTGTTTTCATTTGTCCATCTGCTTGAACCACTACACGACTGCGTAATTTATTTTTTACTAAAGTTTGATGCGTTTCTGCCAATCCTAATTCCCATGGTAAGCCTGCATGTTTGATAGAGCTTAATGGAGAAGCACCCGTGCCTCCATCGAAACCTGCTATTAAAACCACATCTGCTTTTGCTTTGGTAACACCTGCGGCAATCGTACCGACACCTGCTTTGGAAACTAATTTAACATTAATTCTTGCAGCACGATTTGCATTTTTCAAATCGAATATGAGTTGAGATAAATCTTCAATAGAATAAATATCGTGATGCGGTGGAGGAGAAATCAATCCAACGCCTGGTGTGGCGTGTCTTGTTTTTCCAATCCAATCATCTACTTTATCACCAGGTAATTGTCCTCCTTCGCCTGGTTTAGCACCCTGTGCCATTTTTATTTGTAATTCATCTGCTTCAGATAAATAAAAACTGGTTACCCCAAATCTTGCACTGGCCACTTGTTTAATAGCGCTGCGCATAGAATCACCATTCGGTAATTTAGTATAACGTATTTCATCTTCGCCGCCTTCTCCCGTATTGCTTTTTCCACCTAAACGGTTCATGGCAATGGCCAAAGTGGTATGGGCTTCCCAAGAAATAGATCCAAAAGACATAGCACCTGTAGCAAAACGTCTGTAGATTGCGCTTGCTGGTTCTACTTCTTCAATGGATATAGAAGGGCGCGTTGGTTTGAAATCGAATAAACTTCTTATGGTACAAGCTTTTTCGGTTTGATCGTTTACTAATTTGGAATATTTTTTAAAACTTGCATAATCATTCGCTTTGGTGGAATGTTGAAGCAAGTGAATGGTTTGCGGATTAAATAAATGAAATTCTCCACGACGTTTCCATTGATAAACGCCTCCTTCGGTTAATCGATCTACTGGGGAAGATTTTTTAGCAAAAGCTAGTTCATGTTTAGCTAAAATTTCTTTGGCAATTTCATCTAATCCCATACCATCAATACGAGAAATAGCGCCCGTAAAGTGTCGGCTGACTACTTCTTTATTGATTCCTATAATTTCAAATATTTGCGCGCCTTGATATGATTGCAAAGTGGAGATGCCCATTTTTGAAAACACTTTATACAATCCTTCATTGACCGCTTTGATATAATTTTTCTTTAATTTTTCTGCATCATAATCGGTCTTAATTTTCTCTTCTAATTTCATATCACGAATAGTAGACAAAGCCATGTAAGGGTTGATGGCCGTTGCGCCAAAACCTATTAAACAAGCATAGTGGTGTACTTCCCAAACATCTCCTGCTTCTACGATAATACCCACTTTACCTCTTAATCCTTTTCTAATTAAATGATGATGCACACTAGCGCAAGCAAGTAGGGTAGGAATGGCTGCATGTTCTGAATCGATAGAACGATCGGTCAAAACAATTACTTCAAATCCATCTTCCACCGCATCTACTGCATAGCGGCCTAATCGATCCAAGCCTCTTTTTAATGATCCTTCTTTTCCATCTGCTCTGAAATAACATTGTAATGTTTTAGCTTGAAACACCCCTGTATCAATACTTCTAATTTTTTCTAATTCATGATTGTTTAAAATAGGATGCTTTAATGCTAGGCAATGACTCGCCATTGGGTCTTCCACTAATAAGTTGCCTTGACTACCTACAAAAGTAGCTAAGGACATCACCATTCTTTCTCTTATCGGATCAATAGGAGGATTGGTTACCTGAGCAAACAATTGCTTAAAATAACTAGTAATATGTTGTGGTTGATCACTCAATACGGCCAAAGGGGTATCTGTACCCATAGAACCTATAGGCTCTTTGCCATCCAATGCCATAGGGGTGATGATATTTTCAATATCTTCTTTGGTATAGCCAAATGCTTTTTGGTATTTAAATATTTGGTCGTGTTCTAAATGCGTAAATTGAATTCTTGGTTCTGGTAATTCTTCTAAACGAATTTTATATTTATTCAACCAATCTCCATATGGTTGTTGAGCGCAAATTTTTTGTTTTAAATCGGTATCGCTAATAATTTTACCTGCTTCCATATCTACTACAAACATTTTGCCTGGCTGCAAACGACCTTTTTCAATAATGGTAGCAGGATCGATAGGCAAAGCACCTGTTTCAGAAGCCATAATAACTCTATCGTCATTGGTCACGCAATAACGAGAAGGCCTTAAGCCATTTCTATCCAATGTGGCACCAATAATTTTTCCATCTGTAAAAGAAATAGAAGCAGGGCCATCCCATGGTTCCATAAACGCTGCATGAAATTCATAGAATGCTTTTTTAACCGGGTCCATTAAATCATTGCCATCCCATGCTTCTGGAATTAACATCATCATTACATGGGGTAAAGAGCGGCCTGATAATGTAAGTAGTTCAATTAAGTTGTCTAAGCAAGCAGAGTCGGATTGTCCTGCAGTAACGACAGGTAAAATCATATCTATTTCTTCTTTGCTAAAGTAAGGGGATAAGAATCCATTTTCATTGGATCTTAACCAATTTAAATTTCCTTGTAAGGTATTAATTTCTCCATTGTGTGCAATGTATCTAAAAGGTTGCGCTAATTTCCAAGAAGGAAAAGTATTAGTGGCAAAACGAGAGTGCACCAATCCAAATGCAGAGACCACTCTTTTGTCACTTAAGTCTGGAAAGTATTCGCGTACTTGATGACTGGTCAATTGGCCTTTGTAGACAATCACTCTTTGTGAAAGTGAAGACATATAAAAGCCAATGGCTTCTTTTTTGATAGAATTATTAATGGTATGAGAAGCATAATTTTTTAAAACAAAAAGTTTTCTTTCAAAATCCTCAGGATCGGTTATGTGGTCAGGTTTTTTTACAAAAACTTGTTCCATGATAGGTTCTACAGATAAGGCAGAAGGACCTATGGTATCTTTAACCACTGGCACTGATCTATAACCAATAATTTCGATTCCTAATTTTTCTGCTGCACGTGAAAAAATTTCTTTACACTCTGCAAGAATGGATTTGTCTGTTGGGAAGAAAATAAATCCTACACCATATTCATTAAAGTCGGGTAAGAGTATGCCTTTGTGTAATAATTCGTCAAAGAAAAATTCATGTGGAATTTGAATCATAATACCAGCACCATCGCCTGTATTTATTTCACAACCACAGGCACCACGGTGTTCCATATTTTCTAAAATAGTGAGACCGTCAGTTACATTTTGATGCGATTTTACTCCTTTGATATTGGCTACAAATCCAATACCACAAGCGTCGTGTTCATAAGCAGGATCATACAATCCTAAGTTTTCATTTTTCGTCATTTACAACCGGTTAATTATAGGATACTCTAAGTAAGGTGCGATTCGTGGAAAATTACGAAAAAAACAGGATTTTTAATAGCGGAATCGCAATAAATTTACTAACCATTTGATAATATTTAAATAAAACAAAAAATTATTGAACAATATCAAATAACGAACGTTAGCCTTTATAAATTTTGAAATAAATCAAATGATATCCATTTTTAATTTGTCAATAGCGGTGGATGGATTCAATATAGCTCCTTTGGGAAATAGGCCAAAAAGAGAACTGCCAGAGCCACTTAAACTAGCGTAAATAGCCCCTTGCTCATATAAATATTTTTTAATAATTGCTAATGAAGGGTGCGCTTCGAAAACTGGTTTTTCAAAATCGTTGATTAATTCATTTTTCCAAGTAGCCATGGGTTGTTGAATAATACTTGCTATAGTTTTTTCTTTTATAGCAGGTGTTATTTGTTGAAATGCCCAGCCTGTTGAAATAGGGATGCCTGGATGAATGAGTGCAATTGTATAATTAGATAAGTGGATAGAAATGGATTGCATGATTTCGCCTCTTCCGGAAGCATGACAGGCTTCGTTTAAAATAAAAAAAGGACAATCACTACCTAATTGAGCAGCGTAGTGAATGAGTTGTGTTGTAGATAATTGTAATTGAAATAAATCATTCAACATAGAAAGTGCTGCAGCGCCATCGCTTGATCCTCCACCTAGTCCAGCCCCTATGGGAATTTTTTTATGTAAATGAATTTTAACAGGAGATAATTGCGGAAAATCTTTCTTCAATAGATGATAAGCTTTTATACATAAGTTGGATGAAACATCACCTGGTATTGAGTTTCCAGAGCTAGTGAATTCTACCAATTCAGTTTGCTGTCCATTGATGGTTTTAGTGATTTCAAGAAGGTCGTTTAAAGCAACAGGGTAAAAAACAGTTTCTAATGCATGAAATCCATCCTTTCTTTTTTCTAAGATAGATAAACCTAAATTAATTTTACAATTGGGAAATTGAATCATTCTTTAGGATTTCTTTTGCGCATTTTTTTTATTGATTTCATCTCGGATGTCAATAGCGCGGATATAATCTTCTTGTTCTAAAACTTCTTGTAATAATTTATTTAATTCCACTAAGGATAAGCTAGATAAATCGTTTTGGGCAGCTGTTGCAGTAATTGTTGTGGGGAGGATAGATTTTTCTGCATTTTCATTGGCTAAACCTGCTTGTTCTAAAATATTGTCATACACATAAATAGGGCAACCAAATCGAACGGCTAGGGCAAGGGCATCACTTGTTCTACTATCAATTTCAATGGTATCATTGGCCGTAAAGCAAACTAATTTTGAATAAAAAATACCTTCTTGTAAATCACATATGTATACTTCTTGCAATTGAATATCAAATGCAGTCATAAAATTTTTCATTAAATCATGTGTCAATGGGCGAGAAGGATGCATATTTTCTAAAGCAACAGCAATGGCTTGTGCCTCAAAACCACCAATCACAATAGGCAGGCGTCGCAAGCCATTCACTTCTCCTAAAATAACCGCGTAGGAGTTAGATTGGGTGATGCTATGAGATAGGGCTACTATTTCTAATTCAATTTTTTTCATATTCTGGTAGACCCTTCAAAGTTAATTAAAAAAACAAATCTTTTAAGGCCTATTTTTAGAAGAAGCATTAAATTGTGCCTATTAAAAAGTTGTTATGAAACCAATTCTTTTGTCTGATATTAAGCCTGTTACTTTATGTGCTGGCTTTGATTCAAAGTTAATACACAGTAATTCCATGACTTGGTCCTTTGTGCATTCAAAAGCTGGATATACTTTGCCTGCACATCAACATGTGCATGAACAAGTCACCCATATTGTACAGGGTGAATTTGAATTAACAGTTAATGGCACACCGTATTTATTGTCTGCTGGTTCAGTATTTATTATCCCATCTAATGCGGTACATTCTGGAAAAAGTATTACTGATTGTGCTATCATTGATGTGTTTAATCCTGTTAGAGAAGATTATGCAAAATTGAGTAATCAATAATTTTAAATAAAATAGATGTATCCTTTACAAAATAAAATTGCTTTGATAGGAGGGGCCTCGCAAGGGCTTGGGGCAGCTTGCGCTCATGCATTGGCTGCAGCAGGAGCTACGGTGGTTGTATTTGCAAGAACAGAAGAAAAATTAAAAAAAGTGGTCAACTCTTTGCCTACTCCCTTACATCAGGAACATAGTTACTTGATTATTGATACGACTAATTTAATAGAGTCGAAAAAAGCCATCCAGCAATTTATAGAAAAAATAAAAACAGTTCATATACTAATTAATAATACAGGTGGCCCTGCAGCGGGTTTGTTGTATGAAACAAGTGTAGCGGATTTGAGCACATCTTTTGAGTCACATTTATTGCATGCACATCAATTGGTTCAGCTTTTGCTACCGGGTATGCGCGAGGCTAAGTTTGGAAGAATTATCAATCTACTTTCTGTTTCTATTAAAGAACCTATTGATGATTTAGGTATTTCCAATACTATTCGAGCAGGTATGGCCAATTGGGCAAAAACTTTATCCAGAGAATTAGGGCCCTTTGGAATTACTGTCAATAATGTATTGCCAGGCTTTACTAATACCGAAAGATTAAACTATTTGTTTACTAATCGAGCCGAAAAAGCGGGGGTAACAAAAGAAGCAATAATAAAAGGGGTTGAAAATAGTATCCCTGTAAAAAGATTAGGGGAGCCAGAAGAATTAGCGGCGGCTGTTTGTTTTTTATGTGGCAGTGAATCCAATTTTATCAATGGCATTAATTTACCCATAGATGGCGGACAAATTAGATCGCTATAATTATCTTTTAATTAGCCGCTTTTACTTTTAATACTGCTGCAGTTAATTTTGGGACCACTTCAAAAGCGTCTCCCACTACACCATAGTCTGCTGCTTTAAAAAACGGCGCTTCGGGATCTTTATTAATTACTACAATGGTTTTACTTCTGTTGACACCTGCTAAATGTTGTATGGCTCCAGAAATGCCAATGGCGATGTATAAGTTAGGAGCAATTTGTATCCCTGTTTGACCAACGTGTTCGTGGTGTGGTCGCCAATCTGTATCAGAAACTGGGCGACTGCAGGCAGTAGCCGCACCCAATGCCTTTGCAAGGTCTAAAAGTATGCCCCAGTTTTCTGGTCCTTTTAAGCCACGTCCACCACTTACTACTAAGTTGGCTTCTGTTAAAGGAATTTCACCCTCAATTTTTTCCACTTTAATTATTTTAATAGAAGCAGGAGGAATGTCTAATTTGATTTCTTCTACGGTAGCTGCACTATTGTATTCTACTAAGCCAAAACTATTTTGATTGATGGCAATGACTTTAATGGGGGTTTCAATTTTAATATTGGCAAAAGCTTTTCCAGAAAAAACAGTCTTCGTTACTACAAATCCATTTTGAGTATTGGGTAAACTACAAGCCCCTGTTACAATTCCAGCGCTTAATTTAACTGCCACCGCAGGAGCAATGGCTCTTCCATTGATATTGTGTGCAAAAACCACCACCGTAGCATTTAGGTTTTTAGCAGCAGTAGCTATTAAGGTAGAATGCACTTTAACATCTAATGAATTCAAAGTTTCATCTTTTAATTGATGCACTTTTTGTGCTCCAAATTTTCCTAAATCAGCAAGTGGGTCTTTTACAGTACCAAAAACTAGTGCTTCGGATGTGCACCCAATTTCTTTTGCAAGCGCTGCTCCATAAGATAAAGCTTCTAAGGATGCTTTTTTAATTTGTTGATCGGCTTGGTCTATATAAACTAGTACCATAAAATAAAATTGTAGTGGGTTAAATAACTTTTGCTTCTTCTTTTAATAATTTTACAAGTTCATCCATATTTTCTGGGTCAATTAGTTTTACACCAGTCTTGGCAGGAGGTAAATCAAATTGACTAATACTGGTTGTAGTCGCTGAAACAGCAGGAGCAATTACTTTTAAAGGTTTTGTACGAGCCGCCATAATGCCACGCATATTAGGGATTCTTTGTTCTGCCATTCCTTTTTGACAACTTATAATCAAGGGCAGGTTTACTTCACAGGTTTCTTCTCCACTTTCTATTTCTCTTTTAACAGTGGCTGTATTCCCGTTTAATTCAAAATGATTGGCCAATGAAATAAATGGAAGATCAAGTAGGGCAGATAACATAGAACCGATACAGGCACTATTGAAATCGATGGTTTCTTTTCCAGTCAATATTAAATCGTAAGCGCCTTCTTTTGCCACTTGTGCAATTTGATGAGCAATGGTAAATGAATCATTGCTAGTACTATCAATCCTTATGGCTTCATCACCACCCAATGCCAAGGCCTTTCTAATAATAGGTTCAGCATCCACACCACCCACGGTCACTAAATGTATAATCGTAGCAGGGTCCTTTTCTTTTAATTCTATGGCTCGAACCAGTGCATACCATTCATCATAAGGGTTAATAATCCATTGAACACCGCTTTCATCGAACTTTGTATTACCTTCGATAAAGGCGATTTTAGCAGTGGTATC
>CANHLZ010000090.1 GCA_947461595.1 Bacteroidota bacterium
AGATTTCCGCTCTTTTGAGGCTGTGCTGCATTCTTTGAAGCAGCAGCTGTTGCAGTTGATTTAATCTCAGCCATGATTCAATTGATTTTTGGTTTTAAATAAAAATTTTTTAAAGAAATTGTCCTCTTCACAATTGGTAAGATTATTTAAAATCTTTACACATTAGTTTCTAAGGGCTTACAAAATAAGTAATTTATTGGTTGAAACAAATTTCAATCCATAAATTTATTTAAAAATAATCCTAAAACTAACTGATGTTATTGGGGCTATAAATGGGAGCCCTCCTTGTATTAAATAATTCAATCATCTTTAAATGAAAAAAAGGCTAACGGAAACCCAATTTTATGTTCTTTTTTAAGAAAATAAGCCCTAAAAAGCTAAAATGGATATTAAAAATGCCCTAAATGGCAGTAAAGTATATAGGGGAACTAGACTATTCGTACCTGAGGGCGTCTATTGGGTTTAAGGCGGATGCTTTCATAGCTGGATAAATTCCTGCCGCCAAGCCCACCACGGAGCAAATGACTATCCCAATAACCACCCACATCCAGGGTACGACAAACCCAGTATGTAAAACCAAGCTAAAAATATTACCCACCAGCACCCCTAAAATGATGCCGAATACAGCACCCAATATGCTAATTAAAATACTTTCAAATAAAAATTGACGACGCACATCTTTCTTTTTTCCGCCAATGGCTTTAATTAATCCGACTTCTCTTGTTCTTTCGCTCACTGCCACCAACATAATATTCATCAAGCCAATTGCAGCTCCAATTAATGTAATCATACCAATGGCTCCTGCAGCGCCACTAATACCTGCAAGAAAGCCAATAAACATGTCTGCAAACTTGTCGCTTTTGTCTATTACAAAATTATCCGTTTCCGAAGGAATCAATCTTCTCGCTTTTCTCATTTGTTCGGTAGCTTCATCAATAGCAGGTTCTAATTCGGTAACATTATTAACCATCACGCCTAATGAATAAGAAGAACTTCCTTGGTATTGTCTTACATTTTTTAATGAAGAAATTACCACGTCATCTTGACGCAACATCGCGCTAGACCCCTTTGATTTTAACAAACCTATTACACGATAGGGCTTGCCTTGTAATAAAATAACTTTGTCCAGACATTTTTCAGGTCTGCCTGGAAATAATTTAGCAGCCACATTAGATCCAATCACACAAACATTCCTACCACTATTGATATCTACATTGTTAAAATTTCGACCATGCGTTAATGAATAACCATTCACCGCAAGATAGTTTTCATCCCCACCCATTAATGAAATTTGCGGATTGGTTTTTCTATTCTTATAATGCAATTCATTATTTCCATTCTTTCTTATAGATATACTTGCAGCAGAACGACTAAATCCAAAATGTTCTTTAAAATAATTGGCTTCCTCAATTTTAATGATCTTATCTAAATTGGACTTTTTTTCTCTTTGCCCTTTTTTGGATTTGCCAAACTCATCACCACCGCCATTTGGACCGCCAAATCTTGCATTCATTTCTTTGTATCTAATAACAAAGGCATTTGCGCCCATAAAAGAAAAATTTTCTTTTAAACTTTGATTCATCGCAGAAATGGCTGTAATAATGCCTATCAATGCCATGATGCCAAAAGCAATAATGGCAACTGTAATTCCAGTCCTTAATTTATTGCCCTTCACGGTGCGCCATGCCAACACAAAAGAATCCTGAATGGTCATTGTTCTAAGTTTATGAAAAATAAAGGTAAGATAGATTCAACTATGCCCATAGCTTTATTGCTAGTATATGAAGAACGGCTAAAAGTAGAGATAATTGAGCAGTAAATTTGGGAAAACGCCTAGGACGAGCAGCAATATGGCCAATGTCAAAAGCTGATACTTATATTGATTGGGCAATGGATTAATCGCTGGCACCCCAGCAGTAAAATACATGGCTTGTATTATTTTAAAATAGTAATAAATGCTAATAGCTGCAAATACCACAGCCACTAACACCAACCAAAGTCCAGCACCCGCTTTTAATAAGGCGCTTAGCATATAATATTTTGCGAAAAATCCCCCTGTTAAAGGAATGCCTGCTAAGGAAAAAAGAAACACCGTAGTAGCAAATGCCAATAAAGGGTGTGCTTTACCTAGCCCATTAAATGCTTCAAAACTATTTTCTTTCATTTTTACCAATACAGCAAAAATGCCAATTGTGGCAATTGAATAAACAACGGCATACAATAAAATGGATTCATTGCTTATTTCTGATTTCCCATACAAAGCAAATAACATAAATCCAGCTTGTGCAATACTTGAGTACGCCAACATTCTTTTTACACTTCTTTGAAACACCGCTATAATATTACCTACCAATAATGTAGAAAGAATTACAAAAGTTAATAAGAGTGTCCAGGAATACCCCAAGGCTTTGTATTGAGTATTAAAAACATTGATAAAAGCAATAAATCCTGCCGCTTTGGCAATGGTGGCCATAAAAGAAGTGAATACGGTAGGCGCCCCATCATACACATCAGGGGTCCAAAAATGAAAGGGCGCTGCAGATACTTTAAAATTCATGGCAGCAAATAATAAGATTAACCCCGTTGACAATAAAATTTGTTCTTGTGCAAATCCAGTACTAATACTTACTACTGGTGCTGTTAAATGAAAACTTCCAGTAGCACCATAAATAAAGGTAATGCCTAATAATAAGATGCCTGTTGAAAATGAACCCATTAAAAAATATTTTAAGGCCGCCTCATTGCTAAACATATTTTTTTTGTCAGCTCCAGTTAATATATACAAAGGGATAGATAAAATCTCGATGCCTAAAAATAACATTAATAGATTATCAAATGAAGTCAATACACTAATGCCACATAAAATGAAAAAGAATAAACTGTAAAAATCGGCTGATGTATTATTTATTTTAGCAATCTCCTCCCCATTGATCCAAACATAAATAAAAGTGAGTGCGAATAGTAAGGTATTGGCATACAAACCAAAAATGCTATAAGTTAACATACCCTTGGTATCATAATCAACAACATACCAGCCACTGGACTGTGCTAAATTGGCAATGATTAAAATAAACAACCCTATTAAGGCAATGTTTTTTTGCACTTGTTGACTTTTAATGCCCCAAGAACAAAACATCATGATTACGCCCAATAAAGTAGAAACTATAATTGCATTCATTACTAATTCATTTAATTATTTGACAAACAATTCTTGTAAGGTATCGGCCGTTAGTGAAAATAAAGGTTGAGGGTATACTCCTGTTACGAATACAATGATTAACAAAATAATCAATACCGCTTGCGCACCTTTATTAGGACTGTGCATGGTATTTATTTTTTCGCTTATGGCTCCATACGCTACTTTTTGCACCATATTCAATGTGTATATAGCAGCCAAAACCACACTCACTCCAGCACATGCTGCCATCCAAGGATTAAATTGGAACAAACCAGTGAACATTAAAAATTCTCCTGCAAAAGAATTGGTTAAAGGCAAGGCAATATTAGCCAACGCAAACCCAACCAATAAAATGGCTAAAGTAGGTTGTTTTTTTGCAAGCCCCCCCATTTGTTGCATAGATCTTGTACCCGTTTGTTGTTCGATCATATCTGCCACAATCCATAATCCTAATACATTGATACCATGTGAAAATAATTGTATTAAAGCACCTTGTATAGCTATTTGAGTATGTGTGAATAGGGCAGCATTCATTAATCCTATATGCGCAATAGAAGAATAAGCAATTAATCTTTTAATATCGTCTTGACGAATGGCAATAAAAGAAGCATATAAAATGCCGATGACTGATAAAATAACCACTACATGGGTATGCGCCATAAAAGCAACTGGGAATAAAGGCATCAGCCATCTAATTACTCCATACAAGCCCATCTTTACCATCACCGCACTTAAAACCATTGTCACAGCAGTGGGTGATTGTTCATAGGCATCGGGCTGCCATGTATGTAAAGGGAATAGCGGCATTTTGATGGCAAAAGCCATAAAAAATAATGCAAAGGCAGTGACTTGCTGACCGCCTGTTAAGTTAGCATGAATAAATGAGGAGATTAAAAAACTATGATCGCCCGTGTGTGCATTTAAAAATAGAATACCCGCTAACATCAACAAGGAACCTAGGAAAGTATAAATGAAAAACTTAAATGTAACGGCTACCCTTTTTTCTCCACCCCATATAGAACATAAAAAATAAACAGGAATTAAAGCCAACTCCCAAAAGAAATAAAACAATAACGCATCCCCTGCTAAGAATACCCCCATTAAACCCGCTTGCGTAAACAATAGCAGCGATAAGAACACATTTCGATTTTTATAATCATTATTAGCTGTTGCCATAAAGATGGCAGGAAAACTGATGGCGTTGAGTAAAATTAAAATCTTAGACAATCCGTCGGCATGTAAAATAAATCTGGTGTTTAAATTGGGCAACCAGGTGATATTAAAATCGATCATTGGTGTATAAAGCATTTGCAGTGCCACTAATAAAGTAAGCCCACTAAAAAAAATTGCAGTCCATTGAGCTGTCTTATTGTTTTTAATAAACAAAAGTAGTATTGCAGCCAAAACGGGAAGGAACAAAAATGAAACTAACATCATGGTTGCTTAATTAATTTTTAGTTAATTTATTAAAAAAAAGTAAGATGGAAATATCATTAAACCAAATCATGAAAAG
Source organism: Bacteroidota bacterium (assembly GCA_947461595.1). Lineage (GTDB taxonomy): Bacteria > Bacteroidota > Bacteroidia > Chitinophagales > Chitinophagaceae > Sediminibacterium. The sequence goes on from CANHLZ010000090.1 coordinate 4,692, forward strand.
TAAAATAATGCCCGCCACCATAAATAAAATATAATATCCTACTTGTCCATTTTGGACGAGTCTCACTTTTCTTGCACTATACTGAACTAGCTTTCCAGTTCCATTGACAGCCCCGTCTATTATTTGTTTTTCTATTACATTTTTTAAAAAACCTGCGAAACGATTTAATGGCTCTACAATTACTTCATTGTACAATTCGTCGATATGCCATTTATGATAAAAGAATTTTCCAAGGGTTGTTGTAGGCTCCTCGTCTGTTTTCTTTTTATACATTGAAATAGCTAATAGTAAAGCCAACAATGCAATACTTACAGAGACAGCCATTAAAGTCCATTCTAGTGAATGTGATAAACCTAATTCAATGGGTTTCCCCACAATAGGTATAAGATTATGCGACAACCAGTGATGCCCCCCCATCATTTCAGGAATTCCTATAGCACCTGCCAATGCACTTGCAATGGCCAATAAAATTAATGGCAATGTCATAGCTAAGGGTGATTCATGCAAATGGTTTTCTTGATCGGAGCTTCCTCTAAACTTTCCTAGGAAGGTAGTGGTATACAATCGGAACATATAAAAAGCAGTCATCGCAGCACCTAGCACACCCAGCACCCAATAAATTGGACTCTTTGCAAAAGCGGCAGCCAAAATTTCATCTTTAGAAAAGAAACCACTAAAGGGTGGCACGCCCGCAATGGCGATACAACCAATTAAAAAGGTAATATGTGTAATAGGTAACTTTGATTTTAATCCGCCCATTTTTCTAATATCTTGTTCATGGTGCATAGCATGAATAACAGAACCCGCTCCTAAGAATAATAAAGCCTTAAAAAATGCATGGGTAATTACATGAAATACAGCACCAGAATAAGCACCAACGCCTAATCCTAAAAACATATAGCCCAATTGACTTACGGTCGAGTAGGCTAATACTTTTTTAATATCATTTTGCTTAATAGCAATAGTGGCTGCTAATAAAGCCGTGCTAATTCCAATTATGGCTATCACATTTTGTGTAAGCTCACTATGACTAAATAAAATATTACTTCTTGTAATCATATAGATACCTGCCGTTACCATCGTAGCAGCATGTATTAATGCGGATACGGGTGTTGGGCCCGCCATGGCATCAGGCAACCAAGTAAATAATGGAATTTGTGCGCTCTTACCCATCGCACCTACAAATAATAATAAGGTAATGCCTGAAATATCGGTACTGGATAATTTTGTCAAGCTTGTTGCAGTTAGAACTTCATTGTAATTCACTGACCCTAATTTTACAATGAGCCAGAAGATAGCTAATAAAAATCCAAGGTCACCAATACGATTCATGATAAAGGCCTTCTTAGCTGCATAATTATAATTGCCATTGGTAAACCAGTAACCAATTAATAAATAAGAGCACAATCCAACACCTTCCCAGCCAATAAACATCACTACATAGTTATCTCCTAAGACCAAGATCAACATGGAGAATATGAATAAATTCAAATAAGAAAAATAGCGTGCGTAATGTGGGGCTGCTTCCTCTTTCATATAAGCAGTGGAATACAAATGGATCAAAGAACCCACCCCTGTAATCACCAATAAAAAAAGACTAGATAAGGCATCTACTTTAAAATCAAAAGGAATTTTAACGGTATCCGTGTTAATAAAATCGAAATAACGAACTGTTACCGCACCATGATTTTGTACTTGTATAAAAGCAAAAATACTTGCGATAAAGGAAGCAAAAATATAACCAGTTGCCTTATAAGCAATTACTTTCTTACTCCAATAATTACGACCCAGCCCATTGAATAAAAATCCAGCCAATGGCCAAAGAATGATAAAACCGACTAATATTTTCATAATGCCCATTGACTTAGTTCTTTAATCTATTTAAGAAATTGATGTCTATAGAATGTGTATTGCGATACATCATTACTATAATGGCAAGCCCAATACTCACTTCCGCTGCCGCTACCACCATAATAAAAAATACAAATATCTGCGCGTCTATACCAGCTGTATTAGCTACCCCGTTTTGCACCGCTAATCCATTGTACATTTTAGAGAAGGCAACCAATAATAAATTAACCGCATTCAACATGAGTTCAATGCACATAAATACGATAATTGCGTTACGGCGAGTCAATACCCCCACTACCCCAATACTAAAAAGGGCTAAGCAGAAATAGATATAATATTGTATAGGCATACTTACGAAATTTTTATTTTTTTCCAATCAGCACCGCTCCCACCATGGCGCTTAAAAATAACACACTACTTATTTCAAACGGAACTACATAATCGTTAAACAAAGCTTTTCCTAATGGGTGTATCAACCCAATAGTTCCTTCTTTTAATGGTACTGTTTTCCCTACCAATGGCATCGCTTGTTTTACCAAAGAAATAGACAAGGTTAAAAAACTTCCTCCAGCAATCACTCCTATCAACTTTACAAATAATTGCTTCTGCGGTTCGCTGTCTTTTTTTACATTAATCAACATGATCACAAATAAAAACAAAACCATTATAGCCCCTGCATACACGATAATATTTACAATAGCTAAAAATTGTGCATTCAATAATATATAATGACCTGATATGGCAAAAAATACGAGTATCAACCACAACACGCTATGGATTGGGTTTTTGCTAATCAGCACCATAATGGCACAGACTATTGCAAAAACCGATAATGCATAAAATAAAATTTCTACTATATTCATAATACTTAAGCTTCTACTCCTTTTGCTTTTGCCAACGCATTGCCGTCAGTTAAAGTATTGGGAATTAATAAATCGTTCTTGTCATAAATAAACCCTTTACGTGTATAATTGGCCGGCGCAAAAGTTTCACTTAAATATATTGCATCCTTAGGACAAGCTTCTTCACACAAACCACAAAAAATACAACGCAACATATTTATTTCATATTTAGCTGCATACTTTTCTTCTCTGTACAAATGTTCTTCTCCTGCTACTCTTTCTGCCGCCTCCATCGTAATGGCTTCTGCAGGACAAGCTACCGCACATAAACCACAAGCCGTGCAATTTTCACGACCTTCCTCGTCTCTATTTAAAACATGCAATCCTCTGAACACCGGACTAAATTCTCTTTTTTGTTCTGGGTATCTAACGGTAGGTTGTTTTTTAAACATGTGACTAAAAGTGATCATCATGCCTTTAATAATATTGATCAAATACATACGCTCCCAAAAAGTCATGGGGCT
>CANHLZ010000091.1 GCA_947461595.1 Bacteroidota bacterium
AATTCTTTTTATATGCGCACCCAGCGCTTGCAAACGAGTATCAATGTTTTGATAGCCTCTATCAATTTGTTCAATATTTTGAATCGTACTTTTTCCTTCGGCGCTTAAAGCGGCAATCAGTAAGGCTTGCCCAGCGCGGATATCAGGACTGCTCATGGTAATGCCGCGCAATGGATATTTGCGACCCAATCCAATCACTGTGGCGCGGTGTGGATCACACAAAATAATTTGTGCACCCATATCAATCAATTTATCCGTAAAAAACAATCTGCTCTCAAACATTTTTTGATGAATTAATACGCTGCCTTTGGCTTGAATGGCCGTAACCAATATAATACTTAAAAGGTCGGGTGTAAAACCAGGCCATGGGTTATCATAAATAGTTAAAATACCTCCATCCATAAAAGTTTGTATCTCATATAATTCTTGAGCAGGAATATAAATATCATCCCCTTTAATGGTAAAATCAATACCTAGTAAACGAAATTTATCAGGAATAATACCAAGGTGTTCTACGCCTACATTTTTAATAGTGATTTCGCTTTTGGTCATAGCGGCTAGTCCTATGAAAGAACCAATTTCAATCATGTCGGGTAAAATACGATGGCTTGTGCCATTTAATTTAGTAACGCCTTCAATTTTTAAAAGGTTACTGCCAATGCCTGTAATTTTTGCGCCCATTGAATTCAACATCAAACAAAGCTGTTGAATATAAGGCTCACAAGCTGCGTTATAAATGGTCGTAATGCCTTCTGCTAAAACAGAAGCCATTAAAATATTAGCGGTACCCGTTACAGAAGGCTCGTCTAATAACATATTGGTGCCTATTAAATTTTCAGCTTTTAAAGTAAAGCAAGCAAGCTTATCATCATAAGCATATTGGGCACCTAATTTTTCAAATCCAATAATATGTGTATCTAATCTTCTTCTTCCAATTTTATCTCCACCCGGTTTTGGTAAATAAGCAATTTTAAATCTGGCTAAGATGGGTCCAGCCAGCATTACGCTACCGCGTAATCTTCCACTTTTGGTTTTAAAATCTTCAGAGGCTAAATAGGCGGGATCTATTTTATCTGCTTTGAAACGATATTCGCCCTCGCTTAATTTTTCAACCGACACGCCCATGGCATGCAAAAGTTCCATTAATAAATTAACATCAACAATATTGGGAATATTAGAAATAGTAATAGGTTCGGCGCTCAACACTACTGCAGACAAAACTTGTAGTGCTTCATTTTTTGCTCCTTGCGGAGTGATGCTTCCTTTTAATGCATGACCTCCTATCACTTCAAATGAACTCATAACATGGATTAATAGTTGGGATATAGTTAGGGGATACTAAAAACGCTTCTTGAAATTGCGGTTGTTATTATTTCTTCCGCCGCCTGGTCCACCACCTGGCCCACGTCCACCACGGTTATTATTATTGTTGCGATTATTTTGCCAACGGCCACCTGCTGGACGATATTCGTCTCTTTCAAAATTCTGGTTGCGATGTTTAATATAAGGTGTATTGCTAAACTCTAATTCACCACCAGTGATCGCATTTAATTCATTTCTTATGGCATCATCTTGAACCAATTCTTTATGCCAGTTGCTATAAGCCAGTTTCATGTAATGCGCAATGGCATGAGCAAAGCCCGCTTTTTTCTCTTCATCTTTTTCCACCATGGCCTTATCAATTACCAGTTCTAAGTTTTTGCCCAAGTGCGCATATTTAATTTTGCGTTTTGGGTAAGGTAAAGGATCGGGTTTTTGCTTATAGGTTTCTTTGGTGGGAATGGGGTAAGGACTGTCCACTTCCAATTTAAAGTTGCTCATAAAAAATAGGTGGTCCCATAATTTATGCTTGTAATCCTCAATATTTTTAAGTTGGGGGTTCAAAAAGCCCATTAGTTCAATCACCACTTGGGCTTGTTCCTGTCTTTTGGCTCGGTCTTCAATGGTCATAAGATGGTCCACCATCCTTTGAACGTGACGACCATACTCCCTCATCCCCATAATACTTCTTGCTGTATTGTATTCCATGTAATTATTGCTTCTCGAGTAACAAATGTAAGGATTTATTTTATCTTCGTACCATGGAGCAATTGTTAGCACAAATCGAATCTATTCAAAAAGAAATCGCCGCCACGGTGGCTACCACCTCGGCCGACGTGGAAGCCTACCGAATTAAATACTTGGGAACCAAAGGTTTGGTCAAGCAAATTATGGGGGAGATGAAAAATGTGCCAGTGGAGCAGAAAAAAGAATTTGGCCAGATATTGAATGCTTTTAAAATTGTAGCCGAAGAAAAATTAGAAGTTTTGTTAGCGGCATTGGGAGAGCAAGAGGAAACTAATACTTCCATTGATATGAGTTTGCCAGGAGATCCTATATCGGTGGGTACCAGGCATCCTTTAAATTTAGTACGCAATCAAATGGTTTCAATTTTTAAAAGATTGGGTTTTGCAGTAGCAGAGGGACCAGAAGTAGAAGATGATTGGCATAATTTTGGTGCGATGAATTTACCAGCCGATCATCCGGCGCGGGATATGCAAGATACTTTTTATGTACAAGAGGCAACAGAAAATAATTCAGCTTGGTTATTAAGAACACATACATCCAGCGTGCAAGCGCGTGTGATGGAAACACAAAAACCACCTATTCGTGTAATTTGTCCAGGGCGAGTTTATCGCAATGAAACTATTTCGGCAAGAGCACATTGTTTTTTCCATCAAGTAGAAGGATTGTATATCGATGAAAATGTAAGCTTCGCCGATTTAAAACAAACCCTTTATTTTTTCGTACAAGAAATGTTTGGCAAGGAGGTGAAAGTTAGATTCCGTCCAAGTTATTTTCCTTTTACAGAACCTAGTGCCGAAATGGATATAAGCTGTCAAATATGTGCTGGCAAAGGATGTAATATTTGTAAGCACACTGGATGGGTAGAAATTTTAGGCAGTGGTATGGTACATCCTAATGTGTTAAAAAACTTTGGAATAGATCCAGAAAAGTATACTGGTTTCGCTTTTGGTATGGGTGTAGAAAGAATCACTCAATTAAAATACCAAGTAAACGACTTACGTTTATACGCTCAAAACGACTTACGCTTTTTGCAACAGTTTAAGAGTGTCTGATAAATAATTATGTTACACAACACCAAGGGTATTGTTTTACGCGTCACTAAATATGGTGATACGAGCATCATTATGACGGCGTATACCGAACTTTTTGGGTTGCAACAATACATCGTAAAAGGAGTAAGGGTCACTAGTAAAAAAGGAGCCAACAAAGGAGTTTTTTATCAACCGGCTGCTATTTTGCAAATGGAAGTGTACCATGCTCCTATGAAGCAATTACAAATGGTGAAGGAAGTAAGTTGGGATTATGTATATCAAAATGTTTATTCTGATGTAGTACGCAATGCAGTAGCCACCTATATTGTAGAAGTATTGCAACAAACCATGCAACCCGAACCCCATCCAGAATTATTTTATTTAATTGAAGATACTTTTAAGCAATTAGATAAAGGGGGTGTTCATTTAGTGGGTAATTTGCCCATCTATTTTTTAATTCATTTAAGTCAAACCATGGGCTTTGGCTTACAAGGAAAATATGGCCCAATCACTTCGGTATTAGATGTGCGGGAAGGGCAATTTGTTGCCACTACGCCTATACATCCTTATTTTTTAGAAGGGCAAGAAGCACAAACTGCTTCTACTTTTTTACAAGTTCAATTTTACAATGATTTAGAAAACATTGTATTAAGCGGTGCGCAAAGAAAAAAAATATTGGAACTATTTCAGCTATCACTTAGCTGGCATTATAAAAAATTTAGTGAAATTAAATCACTTCCAATACTGCAAGAAGTATTGAGGTAAAATTCTTGATAAATTAATCAAGTTTAGTTTATATAAAAACTTTATTTTATTTATATTTAAGTTCATAAATTAACTATGGAAGTACATCACCCACACCAAAATCCCCATGGCCCAAAAAAGTGGAAAGAATATTTAGTAGAATTCTTAATGCTGTTTTTAGCAGTAAGTATGGGTTTTGTAGCAGAGAACCTGCGAGAAAAACATATCGAAAATGAAAGGTCTGAGGAATTAATTCAGGCTTTTATCATTGATGTGAAAGAGAATCAAAAACAATTAGATTCTATAATTTTAAAGAATCAAAAACTTTCAAATTATTTCGATTCCTTGAGTATGAATCATGCAACGATTAATAATACGATCAATTTATCTGATTTAGCTTATTCATTAGATTTTTGGATCTATCGTTTTATAAATCGTAAAATAATATTTGAGCAAATGAAAAGCTCAGGCGCTTTAAGGTATATTCAAAATAAAGAAGTTTTAAAAGCAATTTTACAATATGAGGAGCATGCAAATCTTGCCGAAACGAGATCAATGGAAACAGAAACCCAATATTACTTCGATCAATTCAGACCTGGCTTACAAAAATTGCTACCCCCGTCTTTTTTTATTTTGAGAGCAATAGGAAATACTTCAATTAGAAATATAGCTATTGCTGTTCATCCTGGGTTTACTAAAAATTTCAATCTACATGAAAATGAATTACGAAAACAGCTAGAGGATACTAAGCTTTCCATTGATCAAATTAGGGATTTATCAAAACTTTGGGTTCACAGAGAGGAGCGATTGGAACTTAGTTTAATATCTCAGTTAGGACTAAGAAAAGAAGGTATAAAATTGCTTCAATTATTAGAACATCCAGAATAGTTAATCGTTGTTTTTACTTCTATGGTGTCGGCGCCACATAATAATTAAAATTGCGAAGATGCCAAATAATATGGGAAAGGTCATAATAGAAATTTAATACCACAATCTACGAAAATTAGATAGCTTTATTATACTATAGCTTATGAAATTCAACCTAATTACTACAGTATTTATAATGCATGCAGCATTTACTAGTTGTTCAATCATTCAACCTACTAGTTTAAAAAAAAATAAAATGGATTATCAAGCGCATCGAGGAGGCAGAGGCTTAATGCCAGAAAATACGATTGCTGCCATGTTATCAGTGATGGACAATGAAAAGGTAAGTACCCTTGAAATGGACTTAGCCATTACTAAGGATAAGCAAGTGGTGGTTTCACATGATCCTATTTTAAATCCTTTAATTACCACCAAGCAGGATGGAAACTATATTATGGCAGAGGAGGTAAATAAAAATATTATTTATCAAATGGATTATGCCACGCTAGAAAAGTACGATGTGGGTTTGAAAACACATCCAGGTTTTACAAGCCAAAAAAAATTAGCCGCTTCCATACCAACGCTCGCTCATTTAATAGACAGTGTGGAAATAAAGTCTAAGGTCACTAGCAGAAAAATGAATTATAATATTGAGATAAAATCCATGGAGGGCAAAGATGGCATAGAACATCCAGGCCCTGAAGAGTTTGTGGATTTAGTGGTGAGCATTTTACAAAAGAAAAATATCCTTAACCGTACAAGTATACAAAGCTTTGATCTAAGGCCACTTCGTGTTTTGAATGAAAAATATCCCAATATAAAAACCGCCTATTTAGTATTTGGTGAAGCCTGTGCTGATGCTGAAAAGCAAATAGCTTTACTTGGTTTTATGCCTACTATTTATAGTCCAGAATATAAATATGTAAACAAAGCTATGATTGATTACTGCCATCAAAAAAATATTCAGGTGATTCCTTGGACGGTGAATACCAAAGAAGAAATAAATTCTTTGATACAATTAAATGTGGATGGATTAATTACAGATTATCCTAATTTATATTAATATTATTTTATTCTTTTATTCTTTATGTCAATCGTCTAGCGCTGCTAAATTTTGAAAGAAGGCCATTCGTATCAGCGTGCTCTATTAAAACTACGCCTGGTTTTTTTCCTTTTTCAAAACTACCTAATTGAGCCTCCATTTGCAATGCGCGCGCGCCTTTGAGGGTAGCCCAGCCAAGCATTTCAGCAAGTGGAATGTTGGGATGATGTTGTTGAATGGTTTTTAATTCATCTAAAATATTCAGGGTCCAATTGCTAGCATAGCTATCGGTGCCTATAATGATGTTGGCCCCATTAGTGCGCAACAATTCAATGGGTGGCATGGCTTGTTCAATATATTGATTGGCATTGGGGCATAAGCACCAAAAAGTATTAGGCATTTCTTTTTTAACAGCCTTAATATCGGCAGCACTGGTAAAACTATTATGAACTAAAATACTGGTGGCTGCTGTTTTTATTTTTGGCAAGACCGATTGCAAACTAGAAAGTCCAGTAGCATGAAAAAAATCAAGTGATACTTTGGTTCTTTCATACATCCCTAAAAAATCGCCTGTCTTATTTTCAAAAAAATCATTTTCTGCTGCGGTTTCTTGATTGTGCATGGTAATGGTATGCGAGCCAAAATGGGTAGCTAATAATTTTAATAAAGCAAAGGTACAGGAGTAAGGTGCATGCGGAACCACAGCGGCTAGTAAACCCCTTTCTTGAAATTGTGCTTGTATAGCAAGACCCGCTTTTATTTTTTCCGTTGCGCGTGATGGATCTAAATCATATATTTCAATAAAATTATAGTACGCTAATAATTGTTTTTCTTTTTGTGCAAGCGTATCTGTAGTATTTGAAATATCTCCTACGGCTACAATTCCATTGTCATACATTTCACTTTCTGCAGCGATGATGGCTGCTTGAATAATGGGATCATCTACTTTGCGCAAACCCACAATCTGTTTTACAAATTCTTGTAAACCAGTATGTGCAGGAATCTTTCCTTTCATGTGCGATAATTCCAAATGGCAATGTGCATTGATCAATCCAGGGGTAATAATTCCTTCCCAATTTTGAATATCATCTCCAGCTTCTTCAATTCCTACCAAGCCTTCAATGGTTCCATCTTTTTGGGTGATTAAAACCAGTTGATCCTCCAAAAGTTCGGTGCCGGTAAAAATTTGAGTCGCTTGAAATTTCTGATACATATATATAAAGACGCCCTTTAGGTAAGAATCTGCTTAAAAATAGTCCAGAATCCCCAAAAACCGGCTAAAGAAAGGGCGATATTTTCAATTAAGGCCTATCAATTATTTTATAACTAATTGATTTTCAGCATCTATTTAGTATGATTAATATTATGATACAAAATTATTATTGATAATCAGCCAGTTATAAAGATAGGATTGAAAAACAATCCTTCAAATATTGGGAAAACCCAAATTCCCCACGTACCTTCGCCCTCCCTTATAAAAGAGGGGATATTTTATGGCTGTCGGGATAGCGCGGCCTCATTAAAACAAAAGAATTATGAGTAAACTACATTTCACCACGAAGCACGCCAACGCGGCTACCGTTAAACATGGCTGGTACATTGTTGATGGTACTAATCAAACCGTAGGACGTATTGCTTCAAAAATCGCAGCTGTTCTACGTGGTAAGAACAAAGCT
>CANHLZ010000092.1 GCA_947461595.1 Bacteroidota bacterium
ACATTAACAAAGAACCAATCAGTGTTAATATGATGATGAGTCTACGATAATCTTTTTCTTTTACCTTGTCTACTAATTTAAGACCTAATAAAAATCCTATGGCTAAGGTAGGCAATAGCATTGCATCTATTTTAATGCTTTGAATAGAAATATTTTTCCAAAAAAAAATTTGAAAAGGCAACTTAAATAAATTCATAATAAGGAATATCCAAGCGGCGGTTCCTATAAAGTCATTTTTTTCTAATCGCATGGCTAAAAAGTATAAATTAGAAAAAGCGCCAGCTAAATTTCCCAACATGGTGGTAATGCCAGCAGCCAAGCCGGTACTAGCAACAAATAAGGGGTTGGTAGGCACAGTTTTTGATTTTCTAAGTTCCATTAGTACAATAATAATGATGGTAAATAAAATAATTACGGCCATGATTTTTCTGAAAAGCACTTCGTTCATATCCTTTCCAACAAAAATGCCAATTAAAATTCCTGCAATCATCCAAGGTGTGATTTTCCAAAAATGATTCCATTTTACGTGTCGATTATAATAACTTACTGCGGCGATATCTGATATACACAAAAGAGGCAATACAATCCCCGTAGAAGCTTTGCTTCCAAAAACGAATGCCATTAAGGTTACGCTAAGCATATCAATGCCCTTAAGTCCTGCTTTTCCTAGTCCAATAAAGAAGGATGCAAGCATAATAATAATCCAAGTTGAATAAGGATAAAGCGCTATAGTTCCCATTAATTATAAATCTTTTTAGTATTCATTGAAAATAAATTATCCTGTGCGAATTCACAAATATTAATTAAAGCGCTACAGTAGAGCTATCCTTTACTAAGAAGCGAGCATTTGGTCGTAAACGCCTCTATTGATAGAATAAAACTGAACCTGGTCACCTGCTTTGAATAAGGCTAATTTTTCGGGATGCGGGTCAAATATTTTTATAGGGGTTCTACCTATTATTTGCCATCCTCCTGGCGAGTTGGTTGGATAAATACCTGTTTGTATACCAGCAATACCAACACTTCCAGCAAACACTTTTGGTCTTGGCGCTAAGTGTCTGGCCATTTGAATTTCCTCATTTACATTTCCCATATAAGCGAAGCCAGGCATAAAGCCTAAACAAAACACATTATAAATTTCATGAGTATGCCTTTCAATGATTTCTTCTATGGTTATATTTTTTAAGGTTGCCATTGAGGCTAAATCAATTCCAAAGATTTCGTCATAACATACTGGTATTTTGATGACTTCATTTTCTGCTGCCTCCATTTCAAGAAAATTTTCTTTCATCAGGGATGAAAAAATATTTTTTATAAAAAGTAATGGGTCTGTTTGTTCTAATTGATAAAATGAATGAATATCATAGACCAAAGTGATGGTTTGATAAGCAGGTATGATTTCCTTGATCCATGGATGTGTTTTTTTTATAGAGGCGCAGATAGCCACGACCTGTTTTACAATTTGGATAGAATCGGAGGAAATACTTGTATTGATAGCTATGACAATGGCGTGATCACCTAGGTAATTGAATTGGAGTGAGAGGTCTTTAAAATTTGAATTCGAGTGCATGTTAAAAGGTACTTCATTTAATCTCTTGCTCAGTAATTTTTCCTGTGGTTTTATTTTTTAAGATTAATTTCTTAGCGCCATAATGGGTCATTTCTTCTTTAATTAAATAATGATCTTTGTCGTACTCTACTAAATGACTTTCCTTAGTCAATCCAGACTTGCCTCTCCAAATATCTAATTTAACCGGCTCCCATAATTTTGTTTTTGCAGATCTATAAGCAGCATCTAAAACACAGTTCACAATGTATCCATCATAAAATGTTTCTTTAGGGGCTTCTCCTTTTTCCATGGAATTAAACATATCCATAAACATATGGTTGTAGCCTAATTCATTGAGTTCATCACCCACAGGAAATAACCATCCGCTATTGCTTTCGGATTTTTCTGAAATATAATCACCGCCTTTACCTGTAGTAAACATTTCAAATCCAGTTCTTAAAAAACTATTAATCCAAATGGTACCCTCTGTGCCCATGACTTCATCTCTTAAATCTAAACCTCCTCTAAAGGTCCAGCTTACTTCAAATTGTCCAATAGCGCCATTCTCATACTTCACTAGTCCAATGGCATGATCTTCGGCGTCAATGGGTTTTACTTGCGTATCGGCCCAGCACATCACTTCAATGGGTTTAATGTCTTTACCAATATAACTTCTAGAAATTTCAACGCAATGACATCCTAAATCTAAAATACAACCACCGCCTGCTTGTTCGATATTCCAAAACCATTCACTGTGAGGGCCAGGATGTGTTTCGCGCGACTTTGCCCATAAAATTCTACCAACCGCACCTTCTTTTACACTTTGATGTGCTTTGATAAATTTAGGCGTGTAAACTAAGTCCTCTAAATAACCATTAAATATGCCAGCTTCTTCTACTGCAATCAACATTCTCTTAGCTTCCTCTCCATTGCGACCTAAAGGCTTAGTGGTCATCACTGCTTTTTTATGTTTGCAACATAACATCACCGCCATTTCGTGAATATCATTAGGGAGCGCTATACATACTACATCTACATCGGGGTGTGCAATGGCTTCTTCCATTACGGTGGTCCAATGCGCACAGTTGTAATCTGCAGCAAACTTGGTGGCAGACTCTTCGCGTCGAGCATAAATACTTACTACTTTATCTTTACTTCTATAACCTTGCAGGGCGTCTGCATAAAAACGACCAATAAATCCTGCACCTAACATTGCAATTCGCATCTTTACTAATTTTTAGATTTTTATAATTAATTGTTTAAATACTTTTTTTGAATAAGCGATTAAAATAATTTACGCTACTGTGGGAATTTCTTTTTTCTCCTTGAAGAATAAAATAAATGCTATAAGTACAGCCCCGGCAATGGCTGCAGGGGTTAACCAAATGGAAGTCCAATTGTGTGCCGCAGCTCCTGATAAAGTATTGGCGACTGTTTTATTTTGATCCACCACAAAACCACTATACCAAGTTCCAATAAACATGCCTAAGCCATAAGTAGCAAAAGTAAATAATCCTTGCGCTGCATTTTTAATTTTTTCTCCAGCCTTTTTCTCAGTATACATATAACCCGTTACAAAGAAAAAGTCATAACAGATGCCGTGCAAAATAATTCCTGCATACAGCATCCAACTATGGTCCATCGTTCCATAAGCAAAAAATACATAGCGAAGCAACCAAGCACTAATGCCTAGGATAAGCATGTTTTTAACACCTATTTTATTAAACATAAAGGGGATGGCTAAAATAAATAAGGCTTCTGACATTTGACCCAGGGTCATTTTTCCTGCTGCATTTTCTAAACCAATTTCATTTAAAAACGGATTGGCAAATCCATAATAGAAGGATAAGGGAATACAAATAGCAATGGCTGATATAAAGAAAATTAAAAATGATCTTGTCTTAAATAATACTAAGGCGTCCATTCCAATAATCCCTGAAGCAGATACTTTTTCATTTTTTGCTTTAGGAGGTGTATTGGGCATGGCAAAACTGAGCAAGCCTAAAATAACAGAAACTACTGCAGCTACCTGAAAAGTACCTGCTGTTTTTTCTATGCCTAATTTACTTATAATTAGTCCTGCAGCAATCCAACCTAAGGTTCCAAAAACACGAATCCAGGGGAATTGTTTTCCTGGGTCAGTCATTTGAGCAAAAGCTACACTATTGCTTAATGCAATTGTAGGCATGTAGAATAATGAATATAGCAATATCACCCAATAAAAACCTGTGTTGGTTACTTGAGTAGCATACAATAAAAGTGCAGCGCCTAATAAATGCAATACACCCATTATTTTTTGTGCAGCAAAAAATCTATCAGCAATCATGCCTACAAAAAATGGACTAATAATGGTAGCAATGGCGCCAGCGCTATAAGCAGCGCCTATATCTACGCCGGTTGATTTTAATGCCTCACCCATGTAGGTGCCCATGGTCACATACCATGCACCCCAAACATAATATTGTAAAAACATCATAGAGGATAATAAAACACCAATTTTAGTTTTCATAGTAAGGTTATTTTTCAATTTCAATATACTTAAAATAATGTAAAATGCCCCAGTGAAGGGGCATAATAATAATAAATATATTTTTAGGTTTAGGCTTCTAAAGCTTGTAATATATCGGCTAAAATATCTTCTCTATGTTCTAACCCTACCGAAATGCGTATTAAGCCAGGTGTAATGCTAACGGCACTACGTTCAGCTTCTGATAATTTTGCATGGGTAGTACTAGCAGGATGGGATGCAATACTTTTGGCATCTCCCAAATTGGCAGTTAAGGATAACATTTTTAAACTGTTTAAAAATTTTCGTCCCGCTTCAATACCATCTTTTAATTCAAAACAAACAATGCCTCCACCGTTATTCATTTGTTTTTTGGCAATAGTATAATGTGGGTGAGAAGACAAGAATGGATATTTTACAAAATTTATTTTTTTATGCCCCTCTAATTTCTCAGCTAAAAATAATGCGTTGCTACAATGTCTTTCCATTCTTACTTCTAAAGTTTCCAAGCTTTTACTTAATACCCAAGCGTTGAATGGAGACATAGAAGGTCCGGTACTTCTACAGAATAAATAAATTTCATGAATTAAATCTTTGCGTCCTACAATGGCACCACCTAAAACACGCCCTTGTCCATCTATCCACTTGGTGGCAGAATGAACAACTAAGTCGGCACCTAAATCAATAGGTGTTTGTCCAATAGGCGTAGCAAAACAATTGTCTACATTTAAAATAATTTTATGCTTTTTCGCAATGGTACTTAGCATAGCAATATCCACCACATCCACACCAGGATTGGTAGGGGTTTCCAAATAAATCATTTTAGTTTGTGGTGTAATAGCAGCTTCCCATTCGGCCGCGGTAGCATTAGCGCCTACATAACTATAATCAATACCATATTTTGGCAAGTATTTTGAAATAACAGTATGTGTACTTCCAAAAATTGAATTACAAGATAAAAGATGATCGCCTTTTTTAAGCAAAGCCATAAAAGATCCAAAAACCGCACTCATACCAGAAGCGGTTGCAAAACCTGCTTCTGCATTTTCTAATACACATAATCTATCTACAAATTCTTGAACTGTAGGATTTGAAAAACGACTATATATATTGTCATCATTTTCATCTGCAAATGCGGCACGCATATCTTCGGCATTGTCAAAAGTAAAACTACTTGTCAAAAACAAAGGAGAGGAGTGCTCCTTTTCGGGAGTTCGCGCTGCTCTTGTCCTAATTAATTTTGATTGCTTATGCTTCATACAATTATTTTAAAATTCTTTTTTATTTTTTCAAGTTTTTTTTGGGAGCCATTATCCAATTTCAACCCCCCAAGTTATAACTGCTCCAGCGGCTTTTAAAGTGGCAGCAACCGAACAGTATTTATCCAAAGATAATGCGCATGCTTTTTCTGCTTTTTCTTTGGTCATGGTTCCTTTAAATTTAAAAACAAGATGGATGGCCGACCACAAAGCTGGTTCTTTACCTGTTTCGCGTTCTCCATCAATGACCATTTCAAAAAAATCAATAGTTTCTTTTTGTTTATTTAATATCATTACAATATCTACACCACTACAAGCACCAAGCGCACTTAGTAAAGTTTGCATGGGTCTAAGTCCTGTTCCATGGCCTCCTTGTTCAACAGGGATATCCATTCTCATCGAATTATGGGCTTCATCCACTGCATTAAAAGCAAAGCCGTCATTCATCCTGGTTACGATCATCCTAGCCATAAATTAATAATTGTTAGTTAATGGAAATATAAATTCCAATGTTTATGCAAATGTAATTCAAATAGATAGTTACTTTGCACTAGAACTGGAAAAAAATGGAACCATTGGTTTATCAATATGATGCCCCTTTTATGTTGGAATGTGGGGTGACCTTGCCGCAATTGAAAATTGCTTATCATACTTATGGGCAGTATACGCCTGGTAAAAAAGTAGCCTGGGTATGTCATGCTTTAACGGCCAATTCAGACGCGGCAGACTGGTGGAAAGGGCTAATAGGCGAGGGCTATTTAATTAATCCCAATGATTATTTTATTGTTTGTGCGAATATCATCGGGTCTTGTTATGGATCTACGGGGCCTTTAAGCAGTGAAATTGTGGGTACTTCTTTTGGATTTGAACAGTTTCCTACAGTTACTATTCGTGATATGGTGGAAGCACATATTTTATTGCGCCAATATTTAGGCATCAATGAAATTGATTTATTATTAGGTGGAAGTATGGGTGGCTATCAAGCTTTGGAGTGGGCGATATTTGAACCATCTGTAATAAATAAAATGTTTTTAATTGCTACTTCTCCTTCTGAAAGTGCATGGGGGGTGGCGGTACATACTGCGCAACGTTTGGCTATTGAAGCTGATTGTACTTGGAATGAGCCCACTCCTAATGCTGGGGCCAAGGGATTAAAAGCGGCAAGAGCCATTGGTATGTTAACTTATCGCAACTATGGTATTTTCCAAGAAAAACAAACCGATGAGGATCCTGAAAAGATTGATAATTTTAAAGCCTCTTCTTATATCAATTACCAAGGAGATAAATTGGTAAAAAGATTTAACGCCTATAGTTATTGGTTGTTAACCAAGTCGATGGACAGTCATCATTTGGCACGTAAAAGAGGAGGAGATTTAATCGCCACCTTACAATCTATTCAAATACCTACTTTAATTATTGGAGTGAGTAGTGATATATTGTGTCCACTGGATGAACAAAGATTTATGGAACAATATATGCCACAAGCTAATTTGGTAGCCATTGATTCGGTGTACGGTCATGATGGATTTATTATTGAATCGGTTCAAATTTCGGCACATTTAAAAAGTTGGTTGGCCAAGCAATCTTAATTTATAAAAGATACCTATGAAATTTTTAAGACAAATAGGAGAGTATTTATTTTTAGTAAAGCGTGACCCTAATCAACAAAGAACTGGAATGATGAAAGCCATGCATGGGATGAATCGCATTTCACTATTGATGTTTTTGGTAGGTTTAATTGTGATGCTTTTCAGATACTTGATCCTGCCTTATTTCAAGCACTAAAGCTACTTATGTAGTAAGGTTTGTAGTATAATATCCGCTGCCACTTCACTTGCTTTTTCGCCAGAATACAATTTATTTTTTAGGGCTAAATAGTCGGCCTGTATATTTTTTTGGGTTGTGGTATCTTCCAAAAGTTTTGTCAACTCTGTCACTAAATTATGGGTGTTTAAGTTTTCTTGGATTAATTCTTTCACTACTTCTTTATCCATAATTAAATTAACTAGGGCGATGTATTTTATTTTTATAAAATACTTGGCTAAGGCTAGTGTAATGGAATTTCCCTTGTAACAAACTACTTCTGGTACCCCTA
>CANHLZ010000093.1 GCA_947461595.1 Bacteroidota bacterium
GGGTTCGAAAATTTAACCTCTAATGACTTTTTTTTATTTTCTCACCCTTTATAAAATATAAGGGTTCGAAAATTTAACCTCTAATGACTTATAAAAAAGCCCCCCGAATATCGGGGGGCTTTTTTATGCTTTTTATAAGTTAAGTGCTTATAGGCTTCGACTATGAAATAGTACTTCCTGCAGCAATGGCTTCGCTAGGTTGAACGAAATATAATTTGCCATTAGCATCTTCAGCCATTAGAATCATGCCCTTACTTTCAACACCACGCATTTTACGAGGGGCTAAATTAGCTACCACCACCACTTGCTTACCTATTATGGATGCTGGTTCAAAGTGCATGGCAATACCCGATAAAATGGTTCTTTTTTCTGTGCCTAAGTCTACTTCTAATTGAAGTAATTTATCGGCCTTCTCTACTTTCTTGGCTTCAATAATAGTGCCTACGCGCAAATCTATTTTACCAAAATCGTCAAAAACAATTTCAGGCTTCAGGCTTTTTTCATTCGCATCTGATGGGCTTGCTGCTGTGTTGCTAACCATAGTATTTTTTTTAGCGATTAAGTTGCTGCGCAACTGCGTTAATTCTGCTTCAATTTCTTCGTCTTCAATTTTTCTAAATAATAATTCAGGGGGACGTAAGCTATACCCCACTTTTAATAAATTAAATCCCCCTGCATTTTCCCATTCCAACATTTTATCTACCACTTTCATCATGTAGCACATTTTTTTAGAAGTAAATGGCAGGAAAGGGTTCATTAAAATAGCAAGGTTGGCGCACAATTGCAAACAAGCATGCATGCAATTATCGATTTTTGCTTGAGCAGTAGGATCGGTATCCAACTGTTTGGCCAATATCCAAGGCTCTTTCTTTTGCATGTATTGATTGCCTAATCTAGCAAGGTTAATCACTTCGAATTGAGCTTCTCTGAATTTATAAAGTTCTAATAGTTCAGTAATTTTTTCTTTGCTTTCTTTTACGCTTATTAATATAGCATGGTCTTCATCGTCTAATAAATCGGCATGAATAGGCGGTACTTTTCCTTTGCATAGTTTATGCATCAGCACCCAGGTTCTATTTACAAAATTAGCGAAGATGCTTACTAGTTCTCCGTTAACAGATTCCTGAAAACCTTTCCAAGTAAATTCGCTGTCTTTGGATTCTGGAGCGATGGCCGTTAAATAAAAACGTAAACTATCGGCGAGGCCGTTGCCACCATTTTCTTTTTTAATCCATTTATTGATATAGTCATCCATTTCAATACTCCAACCTTTGGAAGTACTCATCTTATCTCCTTCTAAATTCATGAACTCATTAGCAGGCACATTTTCTGGTAAAATATTGCCATGTAATTTTAACATGATAGGAAAAATGATACAATGAAAAACAATATTGTCTTTACCTATGAAATGAACCAACTTAGTATCCTTGTCATTCCAATAAGGAGACCAATCTTTCCCTGTGTTTAAAGCCCATTGTTTAGTTGCACTTATGTATCCAATGGGTGCATCAAACCAAACATATAAAACTTTTCCTGCACCACTTGCAAGAGGAACTTTAACACCCCAATCCAAATCGCGGGTAACAGCCCTGGCTTGTAAACCGCCATCAATCCAACTTTTACATTGACCTACTACTGCGGCTCTCCAATCTTTTGCATGATCATTTAAAATCCAGTCGCGTAAAAAATCTTCATGTTTATTCAAAGGCAAATACCAATGAGTGGTTTCTTTTTTAATAGGGGTATTGCCACTTAAAGTACTAACAGGATTAATTAATTCTTCGGGACTTAAGCTTTTGCCACATTTTTCACATTGATCTCCATAGGCTTCTTTATGTGCACAATTAGGGCAGGTCCCTTTAATATAACGATCGGCTAAAAAAGTTTGGGTGGCTTCGTCAAAATATTGTTCGGTGGTCTTGGTTTCTAAATCACCTTTGGCTTCTAAGTTGGTGAAAAATTCAGCAGCAGTCTCATGGTGCAAAGGGTCGCTGGTTCGGTGGTAAATGTCAAACTGAATGCCAAGGTCCTTAAAATTTTGTTCAATAATAGGATGGTATTTATCAATAATGGCTTGAGCGGTGGTGCCTTCTTTAGTGGCCTGAATAGGTATAGCGGTTCCGTGTTCATCGCTTCCACAAACAAAAACCACATCTCTTTTTTGGGCTTTCAAATAACGGACATAAATATCAGCTGGCAAATAAGCGCCTGCCAAGTGGCCAATATGTTTCAGCCCATTGGCATAAGGAAGGGCTGCGGTAATCAAATATCGTTTAGGCGTGTTCATTGGTGCAAAAGTACTTAATATTGTGGTATGATTCAACCACCCAATATCCAACAGGGAGACACTATTGGCCTAGTTTGTCCATCAGGTTCTATTCCTATAGAAAAAGTGCAAAATTGCATCCAAACCCTTGAAAAATGGGGGTATCAAGTACAATTGGGTAAAACAGTGGGGGCTAAAAAAGACTGTTTTTCGGCTGCTGATATAGAAAGAACAGAGGATTTGCAGGCTATGTTAGACAATGAAAATATAAAAGCAATCATCTGTGCTAGGGGTGGATACGGATTGAGTAGAATAATCAATGAGCTTAATTTTTCAAAATTTAATGCCCATCCAAAATGGGTGGTTGGATTTAGCGATATTACTGTTTTGCATGCTGCCCTGCAAAAGCAAGATTGTAGTAGTATTCACGGACCCATGGCTGCCGCATTTAACAAAGGGGAACTTGGTGAAAAATACATCCAATCGCTAAGAGACTGTTTAGAAGGCAAGGGGACAAATTATCAAATAGCGAGTCATGCTTTTAATAAAATGGGGCAGGTTAAAGCGCCCATCTTTGGAGGAAACTTATGTATGATTGCTCATTTGATAGGATCAAAAAATGCATTAAATAGTATAGGGAAAATCATATTTATTGAAGATGTAGCTGAGTATCATTATAATATTGATAGGTTGATGATACAATGTAAGAATGCAGGGTTGTTCGAAAACTGCAAAGGTATCTTGGTAGGGGGCTTTACCGATTTAAAAGACAATGCCGCCGATTTTGGTGCCACTGCCTATGAAATAATTGCAGGGCATACCAAAGATTTAAAAATTCCTATCTGTTTTGATTTTCCCATTAGTCATGGTTTAGAAAATCTAGCCATCAAGCAAGGGCAAACCTATTTTTTAGAGGTAGATGAAAAAGGGGCAAGCTTAAAAGAAGCTTAAAAAGTTTCATTAAACCCTTGTTAATATAGGTTTTGAAGTAGTTACAATGTAATTAAAGCATTAAATTTGTATATAAATTTGAATCTAATGAAAAAGTATTTTTTAAGCTTATCTGCTTGCCTTTTAATAGGGTTGCAATTATGTATAGCGCAATCTTATACTGTTGCTAATATTGAAAAGACTGACAAAGAGGACATGCAGTATGAAGTACTTGGCAAAGTGGCCAATCATTATTGGGTTTATAAAAATGTAGGCGGCGTTGCTACTATCGTTCAGTACAATGATCAAATGCAAATAGTAAAACAAAACGATTTGACTTTTGTAAAAACCACCAATTTAAATGGGATCGAGTTTGTAACTTATCCAGACAAAGTATTTGTTTTTTTTCAATTTCAAAATAATACCACTGTTTACGCTGCTGTAGCAACTATGAATAGCGAAGGCAACTTAGTGGGAAAGCCTACTGTTATTGATACAGCCAATAGCATTAGGCCTGGGTCAAGGGCAAAAGTTTTTAACTTATTGCAAAGTGACGATCGTCAAAAAATGGTGTTATTTAGTGTGAATAAAACAAATACCAATTCGATTAAAGTAAGAACGGTAGTTTTAAACACCAACTTCGAGACTACGAATCAGGCAGAAATAAGTGTGAATTCTGAAAGTAAAAAAAGTAATTTGTCCGATTTTGCATTAGACAATAATGGAAATTTATTTTGTTTAAGAAATACAACACAAGTAAATCAAGCGCCAGCGGTAAGTTTGTTGTACTTGGCTGCTTCAGGAAATGAAGTGATAGAATCTCCAGTAGTAAACTATAGTTTATTGTTGGATGATATTAGATTAAAGATAGACAATAAGGCTGGCCAGGTAATATTAAATTCATTTTACGCCACTTCAAAAAAAGGAAATATAGAAGGCTTATATTCTTATGTATGGGATATCAATGCAAAAAAAGAAGTGCTCGCTAATTCCAATCGATTTACGGATGCAACCAGAGCGGTGGTATCCAGCAAAAGAAACTTAAAAAATGCGTTTGATTTATTTTACTTGGATAAGATAAGTACGCAAGCGGATGGCAGTTTTGTAACTATAGCCGAAGCTGCAGAATCTTATTCTAACAGAAATGCTTTTTCAAGATGGGATTATTATTATGGCGGTGCATTTTATAGCCCATTTATGTTTAATTATTGGAATAGGCCATTTGGATTTTATCCTTGGGCAAGATTTGGATGGGGCATGAGTCCATTTATGTTTAACAGGTGGATGAATCCATATGCTTCCTTTGGCTATCCGAGTGTAACCTATGTAGCCAATTCCGTAGCCTTAATTTCTTTTGATAAAAAGGGGAATATACAATGGGTAAAAACCATTGAAAAAAAACAAAGCGATGTTAATGTAGATCAGTTTATTGGTTATGGTACTATTGACAACGAGGAGGGGATGACTTTTGTCTACCATCAAAAACAAAAAGGAATTCATCAGTTAATAATGAACACCTTAACCAAAGGGGGGCAATTGGTAAAGGGCAATGCTATTGTGTTGAATGAAAAAAATTACGAATGGATGCCAAAGATGTTGAAGCAGGTGGGTGATCAGGAAGCCATTTTGCCATATCAGTTTAAAAATAAAATTGGGTTTGCTAAAATTAAATTCAAATAATTAAGCGTGGTTTTTTTATTCAAAGACAGGTCTGATATTAATTTAATTTTTTTAGTATTATTAAGTTTGGGTTTGCATTTTCATGTTTGGATGCATCCTCCCCTGGTTATTGCCAATGAATCAGATGGCTTAATTGCCTATTTGTTAATACATGTAATAAAACCATTGCATCCCATTGTACTTGTTGTTCTTTTTCAATTAATTATTTTAAGTCAAGCCATTCGATTAAATATATTATTGAGTAAGTTTAAGATGTTTCAGCAAATAAGTTATTTGCCAGCCTTTACTTACATTATTTTAACTGGGTTGTTTCCTTATTGGGATGTCATTAGTTCTGGCTTAGTAGCCAATTCTTTGGTAATTTGGATATTGGTAAAATTATTAAGATTGTATGATCAGCATCAACCTAAAACTTTAGAATTTAATATTGGTTTAATACTGGGTATTTCTATTTTATTGTATGAGCCTATAGCCATTTTAATTCCAGTGGTTTTATTTGCATTAATAATTATAAGACCTATTAAAGTGGCGGAATGGCTGGTTTTAGTTATGGGTATTTTGCTTCCATTTTATTTTATTTTCACTTATATTTTTTTAACAGGCCATGTTGCAGATTTTAGACATTTTCTACCAAAATTAGACTGGAAAAATCCATTGGTTAAGCCTGAAGTGAATGTGATATTAGCTTTAATCGTTATGGGGGTGCAACTAATTACAGGATTTTATTATTGGCAACAAGAGCAAGTTAGGTTTATTATACAGGTAAGAAAATACTGGGGTGTGCTGCTTTTGGTGTTATTTTTAACCCTCTTCCAGCCCATCTTATTTTCGGCACAAGCATTGTATGCTTCTGCTATTGTTATTACCCCTTTAACTTGTTTTATCAGCTTTGGATATGGGACGCCTAAAAGGCTATTGGTACCAAATATGCTATTTTGGTCTGCTATAGCGGTTATTGTGTATAACCACCTTAGTTAGGTGAAGAATTTAACAAATCTATAAAGCCAAGTTTTGGTAACTTTGTACATCAATTTAATACCCTAATTAGTTAAATTAATACCTATGAAATTTGGCGTTTTAGTTTTCCCCGGATCTAATTGTGATAGAGATATGCAAGATGCTTTAGAAAAAGACTTGGGTTATCCTGTCGAAATGTTATGGCATAAGGACAGTGATTTATCGGATTTTACGACCGATGATTGTATTGTACTTCCTGGTGGTTTTTCTTATGGTGATTATTTACGCTGCGGGGCCATTGCTAAATTCAGCCCAATGATGCAATCTGTGATAGAATTTGCTAATAAGGGCGGAAAAGTATTGGGGGTTTGTAATGGCTTTCAAATTTTGTGTGAAAGTGGTTTATTGCCAGGGGCTTTATTGCAAAATGCCAATCAGCAATTTGTATGTAAAAATGTATTTATTAAAACAGATAAAAGTGAAGCATTGCAAATTCCTATTGCTCATGGCGAAGGAAGGTACTATGCAGATGAAGCCACATTAACCCATTTAGAAAAAAACAATCAAATATTATTTCGTTATTGTGACGAAAGTGGAAAAGTAGGAGGTACTGCTAATCCTAATGGATCTACCTGGGATATTGCTGGTATTTGTAATGATGGGCGCAATGTGTTTGGCATGATGCCACATCCAGAGCGCGCTACTTCTGATGTATTAAGTAATATAGATGGAAAAAAAGTTTTTGAAATATTGGGGTTGAAGAAAAAATAGAAAAATAATAGAAAAGAGTTCCTATGAAAAAAATAGTAATCTTGTTTTGTAGTATAGTGTTTGCTTTGAATGTAAATGCACAAAGACCGAATCCTGTAAAGTGGACTTTTGAAGCGGTGAAAAAATCAGATAAGCAATATGAGATACAAATTACTGCTGCCATAGAAAGCCCATGGCATATTTACTCGCAGTTTGTTAAGGATGGTCCAATACCTGCCAAAATAACTTATAAAATAAATCCTTTGGTTCAAATAAAAGGACTTGCTAAAGAAATTGGAAATCTGGAGAAGAAATTTGATAAAAATTTTAATACCGAAGTGGCCTATTTTAGCAATAAAGTACAATTCACGCAATTGGTAAATTTAAAAGTGGCAAGTAAAACTAAAATTGCTGGCGAAATAGAATATGGCGTATGTAATGAAGACAGATGTTTGCCTCCAGCCAAAGTATCTTTTGAAATTGCATTGCAATAATTTAGCTTCTAATTAAATAATATATTTTGAATAAAATTGTCGCTTTATTTGTTGCATTAGTAACCCTATTTGTTGTAGAAAATGCACAAGCGCAAAGTCCTGTTACCGCAATTGTAAAAGCGGTGGTGGTGAATGATAGTACCTATACTTTAAAAGCTAGCTTACAAATACAATCCGATTGGCATGTATATGCTGCTAATCCTGATGGATTAAATGCACCTGAATTTAAAGCCGGTTTAGAAACAGTTTCATTCATAGGTGACCTAAAGTATTCTGTTCAAGCTAGTAA
>CANHLZ010000094.1 GCA_947461595.1 Bacteroidota bacterium
AGCCAAGCTATTTAATACTTTTTATGCCGAACTATCTATAGCCAATGCAGAGTCTGAAGTAAAAAAGCAAGTTCGAATTCAATTAGGTATTTTAACTGCTGCTACCTTACAAAAAGCAATGAGTGTTTTAGGTATTGCGGTTCCTGAGCAAATGTAAATCGAAAAAACAAGGACAATACCAAAGCAAATTAAAAAAGTTGACTAGCTTCTTTTTAGTTTAGAATTATTATACACTTCAGGCGTCTCCTCTTCAAAGCCCCATTGGGTTAATAAAGTATTCATTTGTTCTGTTGGAAGTGTTGCCTTCTCATAATGACCCGCTTTCATTTTTTGTCGCATGGCTTCATAAATACTCACCGCACAGGCTACAGATATATTTAAGCTTTGAATGATGCCCATTTGAGGTATGATGAAATTTCCATCTGCTAAATTTCTAAATTCTTCAGTGACGCCAGCATGTTCATTACCAAATACCAAGGCCACCGACTCTGTAAAATTAATTTCATGCAAGCTTATTGCATCACTTGACAAATGGGTGGTCAAAATTTTGCTAAAATTCTTTCTTAAGGCAGCAACACAATCTTCTAATTTTTCAAATTCATGAATGGTCAACCATTTTAAGGCACTACTACTGCTTCTATACCCCCATTTTTTATGTCGAGGTATTTTAGTAGTTAACACATATACATCTTGAATACCCACTGCATCACAGGTTCTCATTACAGCAGATACATTGTGTGGATCTTGTACATTTTCCAACACCACGGTTAAGTTGGCTTGACGTCTTCTTAATACATTTAATAATTTTTCGGTCCGTTCTGGTGTCATAAATTTAATTTCGAAATAGAAATAATTATTTTTTAAATGGGGGTCTGTATTGAACACCCAATCCTGGGTAAGTCAAAGGGGCTATCTTACCATTATGCTGCTCAAAATTATAATCAAGCCCTACTCCATTCAGTTCAGTCATCAATAAAGGCCCATCCATATCCACATATTCTAATTGAGGTAAAAATTGAGCAATGGCTGCTGACCCAATTACGCTTTCATTCATACAACCCATCATTACTTTTAATCCAAATCCTTTTGCTTCCTTTATCATTCTTAATGCAGGGGTAATGCCACTACATTTAGTTAATTTAATATTGATACCATTAAAATAATTAGCACAAGTAGCAACGTCTTTTTCAAATACACAAGATTCATCAGCAAATAATGGTAAAATAGATTGATTCTTTAATTGTGCCATTCCTTCCCAATTGTCTTTCGCTAAAGGTTGTTCTACCAACTCCACCCCTAATTGAGCCAAAGCAGGTATTTTTAACAAAGCTTCTTCGGTGGTCCAACAAGCATTGGCGTCTACGCGTATTGGTTTATCGGTATGTTGTCGTAAAGCAGTAATCATCTCTATATCATATTCCGTCCCCACTTTTACTTTATAGATAGGCCAAGGATGCGCTTTCATTTTTTCTACCATCTTTTCTATAGGGTCAATCCCTAAAGTATAATCGCAAATAGGAATTTCTGTTTGATTATTCCAAGTGGTATTCCACAATTCATGCAATGGTTGTTTTTTCATCTGTCCAAACAAATCCCAACCTGCCATATCCAATGCACAAACTAAAAAGGGATCATTAGGAAATAAATGATGTAAAAAATGCCAAAATCTTTCAGGATCAATCAATGCAAATTTTTCAATAAGTTTTCTTTGTTTTTCTAATTGTTCCATCATGCCAGCCACTGTTACATTATAATAAACAATGGCAGGGGCTTCACCAAATCCTACCCAATTACCCAATGACAACCTGACCATTATACTTGATTGATGCGTTTTGGTTCGACCATTGGAAATGGTAAAAGGATACTCAAAAGGTAATTGTTGTTCCCAGAAGTCTAATTGCACAAATAAATATTTTAGCTAAGATACAAAATCATCCATTTAACGACCACTTTCTTTAATAGCATGTTGCCAATCGGTATTAAATAGATCTTGATTTAATAAATCTTCTAAATTCATATGCATCCTATATCTCCAATAATGTTTTGGATTAGCTGGAATATTAATACGTTCTTCATTAGGATCATTTCTTCTTATTTTTTCATCCACACCAAAATAATCTTGTAATTGAAAAATTGCCCACATGGAAGGAGAATATAAATGCTGTAATAGAATAGCTTTATTAATCCATGGCTCACAAAATTTTGGTGCCTCACCCAACTTTCCTAGTTCTTGATGATAATACAATTGTGTTTTTTCACGATCTTCTTCCCACCATCCTCTAATCGTACTGGTATCATGCGAGGAAGGAGTAACTACACTTAAGTAGGGAGCATCGATTGGATTAAAAAATAATTTATTCACTGCCTTAGGCATCCTTTGCACTTCTAAACTCAATATGCCTAATTGTTGTAGGACTTGAGGAACACAGGAAGGAACTAAACCTAAATCCTCCCCACAAATAAGCATATTAGTAGCTCGTTTGAGCATAGGCAACTTTTGCAAGGCTTCTTTTTCCCATCCTTTTTCTTGTCTAAAGAAAAAATAATCAAAATACAATTCTCTTAATATAATTTTTGTTTTTTCGTCTAAGTACTGAAAAGAGGAAGTACCTTCTATATTAAATCTAAAATGAAATGATTGATCCTGCGTAGATTCTATTAAAATGATATTGCTTATTAAACTACATAATGCATTTTTTATTTTTTGATGCCATTCATCATTAGGGAGTGTTGCGAAATGATCAGCTACTTGTCTTTGTGTTTGAAATGCGGGTAATAAATCAAAAACACCCTCACCTATAGGTAGTAAAAAATGCTGTTTAATATACTCATTATCATTTCCAACCAATTGAAATAAAATAGTTTCATTAATGAATGGTTTAGTAAAACGATGTCTATCAAATAATATCCCTTTACTATTAAACTCATGAATACTCACTGGTATAGCTGGTACAAAATGCCCCATGATTCCATCAATCGCATGCATAGGGATACTCCAAATTCTAAAAAAACCTAAAATATGATCGATTCTAAAAGCATCAAAATAATAACTCATTTGCTCGAATCTTAATTTCCACCATTTAAAATCATTGGCAACCATCGATTCCCAATTGTAAGTAGGGAAACCCCAATTTTGACCTCTAACGGCGAAATCATCTGGTGGAGCCCCTGCTTGCATATCCATGTGAAATAAGTTGGGATGTTGCCAAGCATCAGCACCATATCGATATACCCCAATAGGTATATCTCCTTTTAGTATCATTCCATTTTCATGTGCATATTTTGTAGCGTTGCTTAATTGAACATGTAAATGATATTGTACAAAATAATAAAAAGCTATTTCTTGATAGGTGCTCGACTTTGGATGAGTTAGTTTTTCAATGTCTGATTCATTGTAGGTAGAATGAGTCGACCAATTGTTAAAATCAACGGTACCATTCAATTCCCTTAAATAGGAAAACGCACTATAGGAGATTAACCAATATGCATTGTATTTAAAAAATTCTTTAAACCCCTTAGAGGCCAAGTCCTCTTTACCATTTTCTATATATAAAGTTCTTAATAATTTCCACTTCAATTCCATTACTGCATTGTAGTCCACAGTAGTTAATGCATTTAATGAATTGATTAAAGATGCATAGGGTTTTACAATAAGTTCCTGCCCTTTTTTTAATACATTATCAATTCTAATAAACATTGGATGCAACGCGAATGCAGAAATGGCTGCATAAGGATAAGAGTCCGTCCAGGTATGGGTGGCGGTTGTATCATTCAAAGGCAATAATTGAATTAACTTTAATCCAACCTGCTTAGACCAGTCTACCAATAGTTTTAAATCCGCGAATTCCCCCACACCCATACTATGTTTTGACCTTAATGAAAATACAGGAATGGCTACGCCTGCCCCTTTCCATTGGGTATTATTTAAATGAACAAAACCATCATTGATGATAACTAATTTATCTTTACCTGCAGGTTCATAAAGCACTCTATTATTGTCTGACTCAAATGCTACAAACGTTTTTGTAGTTACATCATACACTCCATACTTATAAACAAATGGAAAATTACTTTTTGTTAAATTCAAGCTAATTTCAAAATAAGGCAGGTCTGCCATTTTTGTTAAAGGCAAAACTTTTTTAATATCCCAAGCCCCCATCATTTTATCTTCACCAATAATACAAATCGTTTGATTGACTTTCAATAATGGCGACTTTACTCTAAAAACGTGCGTAGTATTTTTCTCAATCACTTTCGACAAAGACTCAAATTCATTTGGCTTTAATAAAACATTTAAAAAGGGTTCTGTATAAAAAACATTTTCTACAAACCCAGCATAATTCCATGCATCCAATAAAATTAATTCATTACTAATTACATTATTTGGCGCAAAGCATTTGTCATTACCCCAATCAAATACTAAACTCCCATCTGCATTTTTTATAAAATAATGATAAGTAATTACATCCTGCTGTAGGAAATCAGGACAATCTAAATGCAATACCCAATAAGATTCGTTTAAAAAAACTAATGGGATGGCTTGTTCTACTTGCCCATCCCCAAGTAAAGGGTGATTCCCATAAATATAAATCTCTTGACCATACGTGGTTTTATATTTAAGATGAAAGCTAATTTTCTTAGGCTTAGCCCCTTTTTTAAGATTTACTTTTTTAGTATTCAAATCCTTTTTACTTTCTTCAACTGTTTGCATATCAATCCTTTTGTCCTTTCAATGGTTAATTTTTGAAAATCCTCCTTTATTCAAAAAGTGTTTAAAGATAAAAAGTAAAAGTGTATAAAACACACATTAACTAGTTTTTTGCTGAAATAATAGCAGGATTCGTATATTTATGTATTCTACTTGTTATCAGTCGATTACGAAAATTAAAATGGATAAAATACATATCTATACAGACGGCTCTTCTCGTGGCAACCCAGGTCCTGGTGGTTTTGGCGCCATTTTAATGTGGGGTGATCAACTAAAAGAAATATCGGAAGCTTACCGTAAGACAACCAATAATCGAATGGAATTATTGGCAGTAATTAAAGCAATATTAGCACTCAAAAAGAAAGAATTACCAGTGCATATTTATACCGATAGTAAATATGTAGTAGAATCAGTTGAAAAAAAATGGTTAGACAATTGGATAAAAACCGATTTTAAAGGTGGTAAAAAGAATAAAGATTTATGGCTACAATATCATAAAGTGGCTGCCCCTTTTCACATTAAATTTCATTGGGTAAAAGGACATAGTTCGAATCAATACAATAACAGATGTGACGAATTAGCTACTGAAGCTGCAGACAATGGTCCTTGGAAAATTGATGTAGTTTTCGAAGACAATGAAAAGTTGAAATAATAAATTATTTCAACAACTAGATGGCTTTATACTTAGGAATAAGTAATCGAAAAGAGCCAAACAAGACACCCCCAAAAACTAAAGTTCCTGCAACGCTATAAGGGTAAAAAGGTAAGCCATCCACCATTGCTTGAATAAATCCAGCTAAGTTAATGGCATGGTGATAACCACCCCCTTGTGCCCAAACCAATGAATTAGAAACTATAAAATAGGCAGTAGGTGCTGCCAAAAAGCCAATGATATATTTAGAAAGTTTATTGCTTTGTAATCCAAAACCAAAAACAGCAGTTCCTGCAATTAAAATATAATTTAATAACTGACCCTCATAAAATCCTTGCATTGGACTTAAATGATAATAAAACAATACTTGATATAATACATCAGAAATAAACATTGATAAGATAGGTAATAAAAAAGCATATTGTTTTCTAGAAGCAAACAAAGAACCCCCAAATAAGGCAATTGCAATTTGTGGAGCAAAACCATAAGGTCTACCAGGTAAAACACGGTATAAAGCACTGGTAGCAATCATAATTGCAATAGCTATAATAATTTGTTTGTTCAATTTCATCATTGTTTATTTACAGGTACATTGAAGTCGTATTTAACCTCAGATACAAAAATAAGGGTTCAGGATATATATTTTAAGAATGATTTTCCTCATGTGTTAATAAACTTAATTGGGCACCAATGACCTAAACAAAACGCATGATTTTTGAGCAACTAGTTTAAGCTGGGCTTCTGCTTCAATAACCACACTATCACCAGCTTTTAAGGGTAGTTGATCTAACAAAACCGCCCCTTCCATCACCAATAAAATCTCGATTGACTGGGTGGTAATTGTATAAGATTCCCCAGCCTTTAGTGTAATTTTTGTTAAACCAAAATCTGCTATTGGACAAGGGTAATTAGTTTCATTTGAATTAATGGAGATCCCCTCTAATGGGTTGGGAATAGTAGGCGCAAATTTTACATGTTTTATAAGTTCATGAATGTCCACATGTTTTGGTGTTAACCCACCCCTTAAAACATTATCACTATTAGCCATCAATTCAATATTTTGACCTTCTAAATAGGCATGTAACAAACCTGCTCCTTGAAATATTCCATGGTACTTTGGCAGATGGATAATGTTTAAAATATAAATGGAGAATATTCCTTTATCAATATTGGAAGCAGGAATACCGTCTGAATAATATTTGTGCGCCCAATAATGCGGATCCGACTTGGTGACAGCTCCATTTTGAAATGCAGCAGTAGCTTCGACTAAAAGAGATTTTAAAATTTGGTCTGATGCCTCCATAGGCAATTGCATAAAATAGTTATACAAATGTTGGTAGTCTTCCCCTTTAAACTCATTCATCAAAGAATGAAATGATTGATAATTACGTAAGCGTTCTTCTAGTAATGCAGGGGATAAAAAACCATGTAACAACCAAAAATCACTCAATGCCACCATTATTTCGGGTTTGTGATTTTTATCTTTATAATTTCGATTGACTGCGTCAATAGCAATGCCCGCAGCATGTTCTTTTTCAAACCCTATTACCGCATTTTCTTTGGTTGGATGCACTTGAATACTCAACATATTTTTTACATCCAATATTTTAAACAAATAAGGCAAGGTTCCAAAATTTTGGAATGTTTTAGCCCCCAACCACTTTATAGGATTTTCATTGACTAAAAAAGCTAAATCAACATCCCCTTTTGAAGTGGTTACAACAGCAGCAGCACTAGGATGTACACCCATCCAATACTCAGCATAAGGCAAATGGTTTACATTTTCAATGCCCATCAAATTAGGGATGAAACTAGTTCCCCCCCAATCATAATGCCTATGTTTTCCTTGTAATTTATACGCTTTTTGCATGTGTATAAAATGACGATGTTTAAACTAGATTTTAAATCTAAATGAAAAATGTAT
>CANHLZ010000095.1 GCA_947461595.1 Bacteroidota bacterium
AAAAAATACGGTGAGCAATACGAAATAGAAGAAGTAATCGAATCTCTTCCATTAAGTATGGAACTATTAAGAAAATGTTGGGACGACTACACCCTGTATTTAGAAACCGCATTAAAACACTCAGCAGCTGGTACATTTAAATTTGCAGTACTTACTATAGAAGACGAGACCCATTTTACTATTACCGTTCCAGCTTTAACCGCACAAAAATTTGTCGAACAAGAAAGAATGAATTTATTAGAAAAAATTTGGGATAGTTTTCACAATCGAGCTATTCAATTTAACATACTAGTAGCAGTGGGTGAAAAAGAAGACGTGCCTTTGCATTTAAGTTTAAACAGCAAGCAAAAATATGAACGAATGGCCGCTCAATACCCATTAATTGCAGAATTAAAAGCAAAACTAAACTTAGAAGTTTATTTTTAAAGACGGGCTTTCTTGTAGCCTTTCGCTTTTAAATATTGAAATATTTTTTGACGATGATCTCCTTGAATGATAATTTCTCCGTCTTTTACCGAGCCCCCTGTGCCGCAATTATTTTTCAAGGCCTTGCCTAAATTATTCATAGCTTCCTCTGTTCCAACAAACCCTAAAACAACAGTGACCGTTTTTCCTGCTCTTTGTTTGGTCTCTAAAATAATTCTTAGGGGCTGCTCTTCGGCCGAAAGTGTTTCTATTTCATTCAGCTCCGAAACTGGTTTGTAATTTGGATCGGTACTATACACCAATGGAGAACTACTGCTGTTTTGCTTCTTACTCATTGTTTTTTAAAAATAGATAAAAGTAATGATTAAAAAAATATTTCGTTAACTAATCCTAACGCTAACAATGCGCAGTCCTTTTTTTGTTTCTTGTAATAGTAGTGTAAGATTGTATTTATTGGCACCGGACAAAAGCTTACCAGTCATGTATACAGTATTGCCCACCTTACGTTCTGCATTTTTATCAAACCCTACAATACTTTTATTATTAAAAAAAAGTTGTAATTGCTGATTGACCTCCTGCGGATGGCTGGTTTTTTGATTAATTTGGTCCAAAATGGTCATTTCAACTTCCGCATCCCAAAAAAGTAGGAGGTTTGAAAAATTAGCAGTTTGTATATTTTGGGTGATTTGCTCGGTCTCCTTTTGTGCAAATAAAGATGTATTTGAAATTAAAAAACTCAGGATCAACAATATTTTGCGAATAGGGCTCATTTTTTCAGTATTATAACAGTATAAAGTTTGTAGTCTGCTTAGTATTTTGAAACTTTGTGTACTAATTAATAATAAACAAAGTTAAGGCTAAAATAAGGTAAGAAAATGTCAAAAAAAGTAATATTAGTAATCATGGATGGATGGGGATTGGGATTGGTGCCTAAAGCCGATGCCATTCAACAAGCCAATGCCCCATTTGTGCATAGTTTATATAAGCAATATCCTAATTCCACTTTAGTCACTTGCGGCGAAGAAGTAGGTTTACCGGAGGGGCAAATGGGCAATAGCGAAGTAGGTCATTTGAATTTAGGGGCAGGTCGAATTGTCTATCAAGAATTGCAAAGAATTAATGTGGCAGTTAAAGACGGCGAATTGGCTAGCAACAAAACTTTATTAGCAAGCATTCAATATGCCAAAGAAAACAATAAGCCATTACATTTATTGGGTTTAGTAAGTGATGGAGGCGTGCATGCTCATACCTCTCATTTAAAAGCGCTTTGCGACATTTGTAAAAAAGAAGGTTTAACCAAAGTGTTTATACATGCATTTACAGATGGAAGAGATACGGATCCAAAAAGCGGATTAGGATTTGTTGAAAATGTTGAAAAAAATTTGGCTGACTCTGTTGGCAAAATTGCCACTGTGAGTGGCAGGTATTATGCTATGGATAGAGATAAAAGATGGGAGCGGGTAAAATTCGCCTACGATGCTTTAGTGAAAGGCCTTGGCCCCACTGCTACTTCAGCCAGGACTGCTATTGCAGAGAATTATGCCAATGCTGTAACAGACGAGTTTATAAAACCAACTATCATTATTGAAAATGGAAGTCCCATAGCTACCATTCAAGAGGGGGATGCCGTAATGTGTTATAATTTCAGAACCGATCGTTGTAGAGAAATTACCGAGGTGTTAACGCAAAAAGATTTCCCCGAATTGGAGATGAAAAAATTGCAAGTGCATTATACTACGATGACTAAGTATGACGAAACTTTTAAAAACGTACAAGTCATTTTTGAAAATGATAATTTAGTGAATACTTTAGGCGACGTGCTGGCTCAGCATAATAAAAAACAAATTCGAATTGCGGAGACAGAAAAATATCCGCATGTCACTTTCTTCTTTAGTGGCGGCAGGGAGCAACCATTCGAAGGAGAAACTAGAATCATGGCTCCTTCCCCAAAAGTAGCCACTTATGATTTACAACCAGAAATGAGCGCAAAAGAATTAACGGATAAATTATTGCCTGAAATAAATGCAGGGCACCCAGATTTTATTTGTTTGAATTTTGCGAATGCAGATATGGTAGGTCATACTGGAGTGTTTAGCGCGGTAGTTAAAGCAGTGGAAACAGTTGATGCTTGTGTAGAAAAAATAGTAAAGGCTGGCCTACAAAATGGTTATACTATTTTCTTAACAGCCGATCATGGCAATGCTGACTATATGATCAACGAAGATGGCAGCCCTAATACAGCGCATACAACCAATTTAGTTCCTTTCTTTATTATAGATAAGGATTGGAATGGGAAAATACAAGCAGGTAAATTGGGGGATTTAGCTCCTACTATTTTAACCATAATGGGAATTCCGATTCCTAAAGAAATGAGCGGGAAAGTATTAATTTAAGAAATAATTAGTACCTTAATAACATCTTGTTTTTTAAGTAAATCATTAAACAAAACAGATCTAGGTTGGGCTTAAAAATAGAAATTCAATAAAACATCAAATTATGATAAAGAAAATTTTAATTGGACTGCTTGTTATATTAATAGCGATGCAGTTTATTCGTCCAGAAAAAAACTTGTCTGGAGATACTAGTAAAGATATTACTACGCTATACCCTATGCCTGATAATGTAAAATTGATTTATAATAAGGCCTGCGCCGATTGCCATAGCAATAAAACCAATTATCCTTGGTATACTGCTATTCAGCCCATTGGCTATTGGACTGCCGACCACGTAAAAGACGGGAAAAAACATTTTAACTTCAACGAATTTGCTGGTTATAGAATCGCCAAGCAAAATCACAAATTAGAGGAAGTCATTGATGAAATAAAGGAAGGTGAAATGCCTTTACCTTCATATACCCTAATACATTCAGAAGCAAAATTAACAGAAGATGAAAAAGCAACTTTAACAAAATGGTGTCAAACGATTATGGATACCTTAAAAGCTACCTATCCTGCAGATAGTTTGGTCATCAAAAAACAAGGCGCACCAGCTCCAGCAAAGTAGTTTGATCATATTATGAAAATTGTAAAAGCAACTTATTTAATCTCCAGTCCAAGTTTTGATCAATGTCCCAATTTAAAAGCACCTGAATATGCTTTTATAGGGCGAAGCAATGTGGGCAAATCCTCCATCATCAATGCTTTGTGTGGTCAAAAAAACCTAGCTAAAACTTCTGGCACACCCGGTAAGACACAACTAATTAATCATTTTGAAATTACCAGTAACCAGGTAGCCAAAGGGAAACAAGACAAATGGTATATTGTCGATTTACCCGGTTATGGCTTTGCCAAAGTTTCCCAAAGTAGCAGAAGAAGATGGGAACAAATGATTGAAAATTACTTAAGAAAAAGAGAAAATCTAAGCCGCATATTTGTTTTAATAGACAGCAGGCATACTCCACAAAAAATAGACCTTGCCTTTATTTTACAACTACATAAATGGGAAATACCTTATACCCTTATTTTTACGAAATCAGACAAAGAAAAACCAGGTGTGGTAACTAGAAATGTAAAATCATTCTTTGACGAATTGAATATAATTTTACCATTTTTGCCACAAGGTTTTGTTACCAGTGCAGAAAAAGGAACAGGCGTAGAAGAAGTATTAGCTTGTATAGACCAATACAATAAATTAGATGCAGAAGGGCTTTAAAAGGCGTTAATAAAAACTAATCAAGCTTATTTAGTTGACGGCTTTATCCGCACAACAACTACTGGCAAAAGCTTCTGGTTTTGCTTTAAACGCAAAACCCATACCCAGTATATAACCCATGGCTTCTTTTAAGGCATCATTACTCTTAAATTGCGGATTGGTATTGATATCAGCATGCACTTCCATTTCTACATTGTATTGAATAAACAGATCGCAAAGCTCATAGGCTATTTCAATACTTTTTGCCACTTCTGTTAACATACGTTCTTTGAGATGAAATTTTTGAGTAGTCTTATCATTGTGAATGTACATAAACCCTCCATTGTGTTCTCTTAAAAAAACAATTACAGTAGCAAATTCAGTAATATGCGCTTTTACTTGGCTATCTGTACCAATACAAACTTTTAATTTTGTCTTTTTTTCTGACTCAGTAATTATGGCTTGTCTAACCGCTTCTTTGATGGGAAGCACAATTTTTTCGCCATTGAATTTTCTCCAAAGCATAAAATTTAATTATGAGGTACTAAAAAATGTACTAGTAAATTAGTGCATTAGTCATATAAGTTCCCTAATTGGCTTGGCCAGTTTTCAACAGTTAGTGGATAAGCCTGCTATTTGATTTAAAATAAGCTAGTTTTATTACCTTTGGCGCCACCATAATTACACCGCTATGAAAATACTATTACAATATATCAAACCCTTTAAAAGTCTAGTTTTTCTAGCATTTATATTGGCGGGTATTAATCAAACTTTCTCCTTATTTGACCCCATGATATTTGGGCGACTCATAGACGACTTTGCTAAAAGCCCCTTATTGGATAAAACAGGCCAACACCGAAGTCAATCTCAGTTTTTATGGGGCGTTAGTAATATGTTATTGTTGTTGGTAGGTACCGCCATGGTAAGCCGTATTGCCAAAGCTTTTCAAGATTATACGGTCAATGTAATTATTCAAAAATTTGGTGCCGCCCTTTTTACGGATGGTTTAAGACATTCAATGCAATTGCCCTATCAAGCATTCGAGGACCAAAGAAGTGGAGAAACCTTATCCATCTTAACCAAAGCTAGAACTGATTGTGAAAAATTCATTAGCTATGTGGTGAATGTACTTTTTGGGATTATTGTAAGTGTGATTTTTGTTTCAATTTATGCCACCAGATTGCATTGGTCTATCATACCAATTTATATTGGAGGTGCTAGCATGATTGCCTATGTTACCAATTTGTTAAGTAAGAAAATCAAGGTCATCCAAAAAAATATAGTGAAAGAAACGACAACTTTAGCGGGGACCACCACCGAAAGCTTGCGCAATATCGAATTGGTAAAAAGTTTAGGATTAACTACTCAGGAAATAAATAGATTAAACAACAATACTTATAAAATTTTAGCACTAGAATTAAAAAAAGTAAAAAATATTCGCTCCTTAAGTTTTGTTCAAGGGACCATGGTCAATTTTTTAAGACAAGTAATTACTTTTACATTGATGTGGCTTATTTTTAAAGAGATTCTAACGGTGGGTCAATTAATCTCCTTGCAATTTTATAGTTTTTTTATTTTTGGACCCTTACAGGAAATTGGAAGTATTATTCTAAGTTATAGAGAAACAGAAGCTTCTCTTAATAACTTTGATGCGCTAATGAAAAAGCCTACAGAGCAAATTCCAGTGAATCCCATTGAAGTGGGGATTATTGAAAATTTGTCTTTTTCCCATGTAGGTTTCCAACATCAAACAGCCAATTTCAAAGCCATTGCTGATATTAGCTTTGAAGCCAAAAGAGGCGAAACCATTGCCTTTGTGGGACCATCAGGTGCAGGCAAAAGCACTTTGGTAAAACTCTTAGTGGGTTTGTATCAAGCACAAGAAGGTAAAATATTGGTGAATGGTGTAAATACCAATGACATTAATATGAATGAGCTTAGAAATCAAATAAGCTTTGTGACACAAGACACCCAATTATTTGCGGGCACCATTACCGAAAATTTAGCTTTTGTGGCTCCCAATGCCACCAAAGAAGAAATGTTATTAGCCCTTACCAAATCAAGCTGCACTAATATTTTAGATAAAGGAGGCAATGGCTTAGATACCTTAATTGGAGAAGGTGGATTAAAATTAAGTGGTGGAGAAAAACAAAGATTATCTATTGCACGCGCTTTATTAAGGCACCCCCATTTACTTATATTTGACGAAGCTACTTCTTCATTAGACAGCATTACCGAAGAATCCATCACTGACACCATACGACAATTATCGGCAGAAAGAGAACAGATAACTATTATGATCGCACACCGTTTAAGTACAATCATTCACGCCACTAGAATTTATGTTTTAGAGAAAGGACAGGTGATTGAACAAGGCACGCATGACTCTTTATTATTGGAAAAAGGATTGTATTACGCTATGTGGCGACAACAAATTGGAGAAAGAAGAGCGGTATAAATTTATTCTCTATCAAACTTTTTTCTTAGGTACTCCATGACCGATGGATCCTCGAGTCCTTCCATATCACTCAGCTCCAATTCAATGGCTTTTGTACTTAATCGGATTTCAATAAGAGATAAAAAAATAGAAATAGAAAAAGTAACCAAACTTATTCCAAAAACTATTTTAGCAATAGACTGGTAATCGATAAAAATAAAAAACATGGATACGATAGATAGCAATAAGGTAGCTACTCCATAAGTTTGCATGTTCTGAATAAGCTTAATTCGGTATTTTAGGTTTTTGATTTGTCCAAATAGGATATGGCGTTGCTCCTGCTGTTGGTATTTATCATGCAGCATTCTTACCCTATTAGAAAGAGCCAAAAATCGGTTGGTATAGGCTAACATAATTAGGCTAATAGCCGGAAAAAGAAGTGCAGGTATATTGACAGATAATTCCATGACACAAAAATATAAAGTATTTTTGTTAACCACCGACCTAAAATGGAAAAAGAGCAGTTTAAACAGATACAATCCAGTTTGCCAGTTAACCCTGGTATTTATCAATACTTTGATGAAAAGGGCGTTTTATTGTATGTTGGCAAGGCTAAAAACATTAGAAAAAGAGTGAGTTCTTACTTTCTATCCAATCAGCATACACAGAAAACAGTAGAAT